>NZ_CP176404.1:1427500-1595000 GCF_046245125.2 Bartonella heixiaziensis
TAGGAAATTTAACAGCAAAAACGGGAGATTTCGTTGTAAATGGCCAACGTCTTGCGGCGTTAGTCCCCATACATGCGCTTTATATTGAAGCAAACTATAAAGAAACACAGTTGCAAAATATTCACGCAGGACAAAAGGCTTATATTGCTATTGATGCCTTCAAAAAGGAGTTTTTTACAGGAAAAGTGCTTTCTATTTCGCCCGCAACAGGCTCTGTTTTTTCTCTTTTGCCTCCACAAAATGCTACTGGTAACTTTACAAAGATTGTCCAGCGCATTCCCGTACGTATTTCTATTCCAGAAGAAGTCTTAAAAACTGGGCATATCCGAGCAGGAATGAGTGTTTCAGTGAAAGTTGATACACGTACAAAGCCACAAGATAAAAGTCTCTTATAACAAAAAAGTAGAAGATCTTACTATGACATCTTCCATACCAGAGCTCGTACAATCTCAAGAACGCATCGGATTGCACAAAATTGTAGTTTTTATTGCTATGTCTTTTGGCATGTTTATGGCAATCTTAGATATCCAAATCGTTTCCTCTTCTTTAGCTGAAATTCAAGCGGGTCTTGCAGCAAGCTCTGAAGAAATTTCATGGGTTCAAACTTCCTATCTCATCGCTGAAGTCATCATGTTGCCGCTTTCTGGATTTTTAGGACGATTGCTTTCAACACGTGTTTTCTTTACCTTATCAGCTATCGGTTTTACGGTTACTTCTATTCTTTGTGCAACGGCAACATCTATTGGAGAGATGATTTTGTATCGCGCACTACAAGGTTTTATTGGTGGTGGAATTATCCCTAGTGTTTTTGTTGCCTCCTATGTCCTTTTTCCTCCTTCCAAACGTCCCATTGTTACCCCTATCGTCGGACTGGTCGCAACATTAGCCCCCACCATTGGTCCAACCGTGGGAGGCTATATTTGTCATCTCTCATCATGGCATTGGCTCTTTCTCATCAATGTCCCCTTCGGGATTATCATCTCAATTCTCGCTTGGAAATTAATTGATTTTGATAAAGCTGATCCCTCTTTAATGAAGAAATTTGATTGGTTAGGCCTCATTTCTATGGCTACTTTCTTGGGAACTTTAGAGTATATTCTAGAAGAAGGAGCACGTCATGATTGGCTGAGTGATAGGCTGATTCGGGATTTTTTCATTATCATGATTCTTGCTGCAGCCTTATTCTTCTGGCGTGCTTTTACAGCAAAAGAACCCATTGTAGATCTCTCTACTTTTTCTAATTTTAATTTTTCAGCTGCATCCATTTTTTCCTTTGCACTGGGAATAGGTCTTTATGGACTCACATACCTTTATCCTGTCTATTTAAGCCAAATCCGCCATTATGATGCTCTCATGATTGGAGAAACATTGTTTCTTTCAGGATTCACCATGTTATTAACTGCTCCGCTTGCTGGATTTCTTTCAGCACGAATGGATGCACGTTTAATGATGGCAATAGGACTTTTGGGTTTTGCAATAGGCACTTGGATGGCGAGCTCTATCACAGATAACTGGGATTTTTGGCAGCTCTTTTGGCCGCAAGTTTTCCGTGGTGCTTCTGTGATGTTGTGTATGGTTCCTGTTAATAATATTGCCTTAGGAACACTTCCACCAGAACGAATGCAAAATGCTTCTGGGCTCTTTAATCTCACACGGAATCTAGGTGGTGCTGTAGGGCTTGCCATTATAAGCACTCTCATGACAAAACGCACAGACTTTCATTATGAACGAATAGCCGAAACGCTTAACCACGCAAACAGACAAGCAACTGAAATGCTTTCAAAGCTTACTTTATTTTTCAAAACAGAAACCTTTGATTCGTATACTCTTGCTCTTTCTCAATTGTTTGGTATGGTACGCATACAAGCAACGATTATGGCTTTTAGTGATATTTTCTTTATCATAACCATTATCTTTGGTATTTTAACATTTATGACCATTTTTCTTAAAAAAATACCACCTCTCATGGATGCACCACCAAGTCACTAAGCTTAAAAAATTGAGAAATATTTTTTATCCTTATCACTTTCCTCTCTTCCTATGCACTTTATCTCTTCTCAAGAGACAGTATAAATAAGCATATGATTCTAAATGATTCTTCTGATGAAAATTCTTTTCAATGCGAGCTCTTTACGCATTTAAAAATAACTTCTCGCATACAAAAATTATCTTAGATGATAATAAACAAAGAGCTTACCTAAAGTGCTCAACACCATAAAGATAAAGCAGCTATTTCTATAAGATTTTTGATTTATCACAGTAGAGCAAAAAACATTAAAACAATATTTGCGCCTGTCATTAAATCTCTAATCTATCTACCCCCTTTTTACGCTGCTATCCTCATAAAAACTATTCTGTAAGATTCTTTGTCCTTCACTCTTTTGATGCTTACAAGAATATGCATAAAAGATTTATGATTCTTGTGATTTTCATTCACGCATCTATTTACCTTATAATGTGTAGGATAACGTTTTTTTGATTCTGAATGCAAAATTTTACATGAGGAGATCATTTTGTATTTGATACTCTCATGCTAACTGCAAAACGATTAACCTTTATAGCAAAAAAGTAATGATCTATTTTTTTCAAAAAAGCTGATTTTGAACATATAATTTTATTTTTTTACATTCTTTTTAAAACTCTGATACTTACAATTTTGATTCTACTGCTGCATATTTTTCTTTCTTAAGCCTCTTCTCTTTCAACAAGTGATAGAGTTGTATAGAATTTCTTAAAATGTCTCTATTGAATCAATAAAAATTATTCGCTTGTACATAAAAAGCAAAGAGATAAAAACTGTTTAAGCAAAAAGTAAAATATTCAACCGTTTCGATGCAAGATCTACCAACGATATTGAAAACTGTATGATGATATCGGCTTTAAAAGAATACAAGACCACTCAAAAATTCGGTTCCTTTAATATTATAAAATAGGACGATATTCCAAAAAAATGAGCTTTAAATATATTCTTACTCACTTAACTAAAATTATCAAAGATAAGAAACCAGCCACATAAAAAAGTCATGTAATAAAATCGCAATACAACTCCCCAAAAACTTTGTACCGCTAAATACTTTGGCACTAGTCAAAACAGTGTGCTCCCATCAATACCAGCCATTGAAAAACAAAATAAACACTATTTTCAAGCCACTTTATGATGCTGAAAACGATTCGAAACTTCTCGTTCTCCACTAGGAACTAAAGTGCCATAACACCCAGAAAGATAATGTGGTATTAGTTCCAACGCTTGAAAGCGATGCTTTTCATAAGGACCAGGCATTGCCAAATTTTCCGTTAAACTATTTGAAAAACCAAAACGTTGATAAAATTCAAAATCCCCTACCAGAAAAATGGCGCCATATCCCAATTTTTTTGCTGTTTCAATTGCGTGTAACACCAAAACTGATCCTATCCCCATACCAGAATAGTTATCAGAAACAGCCAGAGGTCCTAAAAGCAAAGCATGCTGCATCTCACTTTGTCTTTTATGAAACTGAACATGCCAAAGACGCACACTCCCCACAAGCTCTCCAAGCGCATTTTTTACAACAAAGGAAAGCCCACACGCAGCCAATCGTCCACGACGTAAGGACTCTGATGATTTACGTTTACGTCCTTTTCCCATAGTCAAATCAAGCAAACGCTCCCGATAAGGTATATCGGATTCCTGCTCAGATGCGAGCATAAAATGCGAACCATCTTTTGTCTGAAAATTCATAATATTCATCATATTCATCTTTGTTACACGCCCCACTACACCTTATATTATCATAAAACTCAGATCACATAAGATCGTAAAGGCTCAAAACCATTAAATGCAACAGATGCGTAAGTCGCCGTATAAGCACCAGTTCCATGAATTAATACCTCATCTCCTACTGTGAGAGATAAAGGTAACAGGTAAGGTGTTTTTTCATAGAGAACATCCGCCGAATCGCATGTTGGACCAGCCAAAATACATGGCTCCATTACCTCATCATCATGAGGTGTTTCAATAGGATAACGAATAGCTTCATCCATAGTCTCAGTAAGACCATTAAATTTCCCGACATCAAGATAAACCCACCGGACATTATCATTGTCTGCTTTTTTGGAAATGAGCACAACTTCCGTACGAATAACACCAGCATTACCAACCATCCCACGCCCTGGTTCAATGATTGTTTCAGGAATGCGATTGCCAAAATATTTTTTCAATGAATCAAAAACAGCCGTGCCATAAGCTTGTGCCGTAGGAACATCTTTCAAATAACGTGTTGGAAACCCCCCTCCCATATTCACCAATTTTAACGAAATTCCTTCTTGCTCCAAATGCCTAAAAACTGTAGCTGCGTCTGATAAAGCACGATCCCATGCATTGAGATCTGTCTGCTGCGACCCTACGTGAAAAGAAACGCCATACGCTTGTAAGCCTAATTGATGCGCATGGCGCAATACATCAACCGCCATTGCAGGAACACAACCAAACTTACGTGACAAGGGCCACTCTGCTCCCTTTCCATCAGTCAGAACACGGCAAAAAATGCGAGCCCCTGGAGCGGCGCGCGCAATTTTTTCTACTTCTTCAATACAATCAACCGCATAAAGCGAAATACCCAATGCATATGCACGCGCAATATCACGCTCTTTTTTAATAGTATTTCCAAAAGAAATACGATCACACGTCGCACCCGCTTTTAGAGCCATTTCAATTTCTGCGACAGACGCCGCATCAAAAGAAGATCCTAAAGAAGCGAGCAAACTTAAAATTTCAGGTGCTGGATTCGCCTTTATTGCATAAAAAATACGAGATTGCGGAAGAGCTTTTTCAAAATTTAAATAATTTTCACGAACAACATCAAGGTCAACAATTAAGCATGGACCTTCAGAGCGATGTGTTGCAAGAAAATCACGAATACGTTGCGTTGCCATCTATCAATTCTCCTAGGAGAGAAAACTCCCCCACTCTATGCTTAGACAGCATAGAGCCACCAATAATCAAAGGACGAAATACACACAACCGCTCCTTGCACCCTGATTCTTTAACCAAGAAGAAAGCAGCATCGTATGCAGCGAAAAACAGCGCGAAAACGCGTTGCTCTAATTTTTCTGCCTTTTTGATTGGAGTTGAAAAACCACTTCCGCACTGAAGGCAATGAGGTGTGCCTCTATAGTTATCCCAGCATTTGGGCTGGAAGACACCAGAAAGGCCCGCACCGTCGTTGCTTCAAGATGTCCTCATTCTTTCGATTGGTCGTAAGAATGACTGGAGCGGTTAGTTCCAGGTACCGTACCGGTTAATCTCACCATTTGAGAACCAGCGGACACCCACAGGCACGTGCGACTTTGGGCAAGGCTTCATATAGAACTAACTCTTATTCATTTCAATCATTTTTTTTGTTTTAAAAATTTTTTAATTTTTAAAGACAAATTAATTGCAAAAAAACAACACTTCCATCCAACTAGCCACATTATCCCTTTTAATGGAATCGCAATCTTCACAAAAAAACACCATTTTACAGCAAAAACCCTAAACCAAAAAATTCTAAGCCATTGTGCTGCTCATTCTACAATCTTCTTGAAAAGGAACCTCTTTGCAGAAGCTTTCTCATTTCATCTCTCAACATCACTTCATGAAAAGTGTAACGAAAAGTCCACTGAGAATTCCCACCATCCCTACATTCAAGAATGTCATAAGCCAGCACCATCATTATATTACCCACTAGTGTTGCTCATTTGCTTTAAACAGCTCATTAATCACATGTTTCATCTATTCATAACACTGCTTTTCAAGTTATACGCCCTGCTATCAAGCTATCAGTAAACCAAATTTACTGATTTGAGAATTAAGAGTGTTTGAAATAACCTAATACGACAATATCAAAAATACCTGATCACAATAGCCAATTCTTATTTATATTTATAAATCAATTGGTTGTTTTATAAAAAAACCAAGAAAAATCCCGCCTCATAAAATACTTTTCTGCGAACACCAAAACCCTCCCTCTCTTAAACAAGAGAAAAAGCAGAAGCCTTAAGCCCGAAAGTATGATATCTTTATGACTCTTGATGAGACTGAACCGCACGCAATTTTGTTAATTGAAACTGCCTATGACGTTCGCGAAAACGCTGCCTATCAGCTTCACTTCGCGTACTATAACAAGCATCACATGAGACGCCTTCTTCATAATGAGGCGATAATTTGCTTTCAGCATTGATAGGAGAACGACATGCGCGACATAATTCACGTCCGCATTCTTCAAGACCATGCCCAACAGAAACACGCTCATCAAAAACAAAGCATTCGCCCCACCACAAACTCTTCTCTTTTGGGATTGTTTCCAAATATTTGAGGATGCCACCTTTTAAATGATAAACCTGATCATATCCAAGCCCACGTACATAAGCTGTTGACTTCTCACACCGAATGCCACCAGTGCAAAACATAGCAACCTTCTTTTTCTTTTTTAAATCAGCTTCATTCTTGAGCACCCATTCCGGAAATTCCCGAAATGTTTTAATACGCGGATCAATCGCTCCTTGAAAGCTCCCAAGCGCATATTCATAATCGTTACGCGTATCAATTAAAATTGTCTCTTCATCTTGAATAAGGGCATTCCAATCTTCAGGATCGACATAAGTGCCAACAGCTTTTAACGGATCAACACCTTCAACCCCCATTGTTACAATCTCTTTTTTCAACCGCACTTTCAAGCGATGAAAAGGCATTTTTGATGCCCAAGAATATTTAATCTCTGGTGTTTGAAACGCTGGTTCATTTGTAATAAAACCGATCAGCACCTCAATTGCTGAGCAAGAACCTGCAACAGTTCCATTAATACCCTCTTGTGCTAAAAGAAGAGTACCTTTGATGCCCTGTGCCTGACATAAGTCACGCAAAGGTTTCTGTAATCGATGATAATGCTTCAAATCTGCAAAGCAATAAAGAGCAACAACTTTAAAATTCTTTTCCATAATATTGCCATAACGCGCGTTTCATTCAATTTCAAGATCTATTCATCTACTCTTTAACATATTGTGCTTAATCAAACTATACTGACCATCCCATCTCCATAGAGAAAGAATACCATGTGCCAAAAAATAGATCACCTTTTATCACTGCTCCAAGAACAAACCGTCATACCTGTTTTGCGCATTGACGATCTGCAAAATGCTGTGCCTTTAGCACGCGCTCTTGTCAAAGGCGGATTGAAAACAATTGAGGTTACATTGCGAACAAAAAATGCGCTCGATGCAATTAAAATAATTACACAAGAACTGCCTGAATTAACTGTCGGAGCAGGAACAATTCTCAACAGTGCACATTATGAACAAGCTGAACGCGCAGGAGCAAAATTTATCGTAAGCCCTGGCCTCTCAAACGAATTGATCGATTGTGCAAAAAACAGCGAAGTTCCCCTTCTCCCCGGTGTTGTTACACCAAGTGAATGTATAAAAGCATTGGAAAAAGGCTATTCATATCTTAAATTTTTTCCCGCTGAAGCAGCTGGTGGCATCGCCTTTGTGCAAGCTTTAGCATCCCCTTTTCCTGAAATTAAGTTCTGCCCTACAGGAGGCATTTCGAAAAACAATGCTGTACAATGGCTTCGACTTTCCAACGTATTTTGCGTGGGGGGTTCTTGGATAGCTCCCAAACAACTTATCGTAGCAAACAACTGGGATGCAATCAGCACATTAGCACACACCACATCACAACTGCTCCCTCATCCGATAAAAGCACGCTCTACGACATAAGGTACGGGCGCATTATTTGCACCCTCAACAAGCCCAAAAACTTCACACATCCTTGCACAATCCTTATATACTGCCCCTTAGCGCACCATAGAACCACAAATCATCACACGCTCTTCGTTAAGATTGATATTCGGTAAACCTGTCGTTTCAAAAAAGTACCACTCTTCGAAAAGCGGCAGCACGACTATTCTCTCACCCTACAAAAGCGCGCTCTACAACATAAGTAGCAGGAGCATTATTGGCACCTTCAACAAGACCAAAGACTTCACACATCCTTGCACAATCCTTCAGCATTGCCATAGAACCACAAATCATCACGCGGTCTTCATCAGAAGAAATTTTTGGTAAACCTGTCGTTTCAAAAAAAGCACCACTCTCCATAACAGTCGTAATACGCCCCATATGTTCTGAATATTCACGCGTAGTCATAGGATAAAATTGCAACTGTTGCGCATATTCACCAATAAGCGGATCATCTTTTAAAGATGCAACAAGATCTTTTGCATAAGTAAGCTCATCTCGCTCGCGTGTTGTTTGAATAAGCACCACTTGAGAAAATTTTTCATACGTTTCAGGATCACGGACAAGACTTGCAAAGGGAGCAACACCTGTCCCCGTTGAAAGAAGATAAAGACGCTTCCCAGGAACGAGAGCATCAAGAACCAATGTCCCCGTAGACTTTTTCCGCATCAAAACCGTATCACCAATTTTGATTTTTTGGAGATGTTCGGTTAGTGGCCCCCCTGGAACTTTGATTGAAAAAAACTCAAGCTGTTCATCCCAAAATGGGCTTGCAATCGAATACGCACGATAAATTGGTTTTTCTGCATTTGGCAAACCAATCATAACAAATTCACCTGAACGAAAACGAAAATTTTCCGGACGATTCAGACGAAATTTAAACAAACGGTCTGTATAATGATAAACGTCTTGAACAGTGAGCGCGAACACATTTTCAGGTATCGGAAAGTTTGATGAACCGCCGTTGATGTTTGACTGAAAATTACGAACAAACGTATTCATAAACTCTTCCTCATCTTTTTATTGAACATTAAATATCATATTTTGAAAATGATATAACGCCCATACACCTGTCTGCCAATATTTCTCTTAAAACATAAATCACGCAATTAACATTTTTTGTTTCAACACTAACAAAATAAGCATGAAAGCAGTTAAGAATGAAACACACGCCATAACATCCTCACTTGCAACTCATAATCAATAATGCGCATTATCCTCATCACATAAAATTCTCAACTTCAAAGCGCCTACAAATGATATCCTCGAAAAAATGAAAAAAATCATGATGAGCACTAAATCGAGCTTTCTCAACAACTTCTTTAAGAGTGAGGAACCTTTATCAATATACACCTAACCACAAACCACCAGAACACAACTCTACATATTGTATCAAGAAGAAAGCATTTTATATAAAAAGATTGCTTTCACGGCACATGCTCCAATAGGAACTACTCACGATTTTAACAATAGCAAAGAGAATAGTATGCACACCCTTTCCATAGATCATAAAAACCTATATGAAATAATCAAAGGAAACTTTTTGTCTCATTGACTCGAGATAGGATTTTTAAATGAGCAAATCCGTTAATGATGAAGCAAACGCATTATTTCCTTCTACAGCTGTAGCAACCATTAATGTGAGTGCTATTGTTGCAAATTATACAACTTTAGCCAAACGCGTTGCTCCAATTGAATGTTCCGCAGTTGTAAAAGCAAATGCCTATGGGTTGGGTGTTAACAAAATTGCTCCTGCGCTTTATCAAGCTGGTTGCCGCACTTTTTTTGTGGCCAAAATCGAAGAAGCATTGCACTTAAAAACCATTTTACCAACAAATATCATGATTATTGTTCTTAATGGGCCTCCCCATAATACAGAAGAACTGATAGCTGAAGCAGGAATTATCCCCGTTCTTAATTCTTGGAATGCACTCGAAGACTGGCAAAAACTCTGTCAAAAAAAAGATAAAAGATTTCCCGCAATTGTTCAAATTGATACCAATATGAACCGTTTAGGACTTGATAAAAAAGAAGTCCAAAAACTCATCAAACAACCCACAATTTTTGAGGCAGCAGAAATAAAATATATTCTCAGTCACCTCGCGAATGGAGAGGATAAAACACATTCATCCAATTATACACAATTGGCTACTTTAAAAACCATCCTTGCGCAATTGCCTACTTGCAAAGTTTCCTTTGCTAATTCTGGAGGTATTTTTCTTGGGAACGATTTTTATTTTGACCTCGTTCGTCCAGGCATTGCACTTTACGGAATCGATCCGCGGGGGAAACACCAAACAACCCTTAAACCTGTTTTAAAACTTGAAGCCCAAGTCATTCAAAGCCGCTTTATTGAAGCAGGATTCCCCGTTGGTTATGGAGGAACCTTTACTACTCGTAGACCAAGCACGCTTATAACTATTTCTATCGGCTATGCTGATGGCTTGCCACGCATTCTTTCAAATAAAGGTGCGGTTTATTTCAATGGAAAAAAACTCCCTATCGTTGGACGTATTTCTATGGATTCCACTGTCGTAGACGCTACCGATCTTGATAAAAAACCGCAACGAGGTGATTGGGTAGAATTCATTGGGCCCCACCAAACACTTGAAAAGGTGTCCATAGATGCCAACACCATCCCTAACGAAATTCTGACTTCTCTAGGTTCCCGCTATAAACGCATTTACATTTAGAACTCTTTAAAGAAAGTGATTAAAATCTTCACTTTAGAAAAGATGTTATGCACCCTTCTATACAAGACCTCACAACGAACAAATATACGCCTACCATACCCCACGCCCCAACATTCTATTCACCAAAGACCCTGCTTAAAAACAATGGCATGAGAAACATAAAAAGAGTGCAAATATTATCCTTTTGTTTTAAGGCATAGCTAATATCATCAAGACAACCTCGTAAAAAACGAATATCAACTAATAATAATAAAAGCCCGCATAGGAATGTACGGGCTTTTTCCGTTATATGATAAATAAATTTAATACGTATTTCCCAATGGCGGACAAGAACAAATGAGCATTTTATCTCCCGCAACATTATCAATACGGGAAACAGGAGGCCAATATTTATTCGCTGGATCAAGAGAAGAATTTGGAAAAGCAGCTTCTTGTCGCGAATAAGGTCGTGCCCAAGCATCATCTACCGTATCGACCAATGTATGCGGTGCATTAACCAATGGATTATCATCTTTTGGCCAAACACCCTCACCAACTTTTTTAGCTTCTTCAGCAATCAAGAGCAAAGCATCACAGAAACGATCAATCTCAGCTTTTGGCTCTGATTCTGTTGGCTCAATCATCAAAGTCCCAGGAACAGGAAAGGACATCGTCGGCGCATGAAAACCGTAATCGATCAAACGTTTTGCAATATCATCAACACTCACGCCATATTGCTCTTTCAGCACGCGAGTATCGACAATACATTCATGTGCAACACGCCCATGCTTGCCTCGATAAAGAATAGAATAAACCTTTGAAAGACGCGCAGCAATATAATTAGCATTCAAAATTGCTGTTTGTGTTGCATATTTTAAACCATCAGCTCCCATCATCCGAATATACATCCACGTAATAACAAGAATAGAGGCACTTCCATAAGGTGCAGCTGAAACCGCATATGTTGTCCCCTCTTGTTCATGACCTGGTAAAAATGGCTTTAAATGCTCTGCCACCCCAATCGGACCAACACCAGGACCACCACCACCATGGGGAATGGCAAATGTTTTATGAAGGTTCATATGACAAACATCCGCCCCAATATCGGCCGGACGGGCAAGCCCAACAAGTGCATTCAGATTAGCACCATCAAAATAAACTTGTCCGCCATTTTCATGGATAATAGAGCAAATGTCCTTGATGCTTTCCTCATAAACACCATGAGTTGAAGGATAGGTAATCATGAGAGCGGCTAACTTGTCTTTATGCAATTGCGCTTTCATTTTGAGATCATCAATATCAACATCGCCATCGCCCAAGCATTTCACCACAACAACTTCCATACCTGCCATATGAGCTGAAGCTGGATTGGTACCATGTGCCGATGCGGGAATAAGACAAACTGTGCGTTGATGTTGCCCACGTGATTGATGATATCGACGGATCGCCAAAAGCCCCGCATATTCTCCTTGAGCACCGGAGTTTGGCTGGAAAGAAACTTGCGCAAATCCTGTAATTTCACACAACCACGCATTTAACTGATTGATCATTTCTTGATAACCTACAGCATCCTCTTTCGGAAAAAAGGGGTGTATATTAGCTACCGTAGACCAACTCACAGGCATCAACTCAGCTGCCGCATTCAGTTTCATCGTACAAGAACCAAGCGGAATCATTGCCCGATCTAATGCCAAATCCTTATCTGACAAACGACGCAAAAAGCGCATCATGTCTGTCTCTGAGTGAACCGCATGAAAAAAGGGCTGTGAAAGGAAAGCAGCAACACGCCCTTTACCCAAAAGCCGTGAAGAAACTTGATCAACCAATTGTGCACCAAAAAGCTGTGCCAAAGCACCAGCATCTTCTTCTGTTGACAATTCATCAAAATTGATCGCAATCGTGTCATCATCAAGAATACGAACAAGACGTCCACCCATTTTCGCTTGGTTAGCAATTTCTTTGGCTCTTCCCTTAATAGAAATACTCACACAATCAAAGAAATTTTCCCCTTCAACATGAACCCCCGCTGCTTCTAAACCAGCAACAAAACGACATGTTAAATGATGAATCCGCTGCGCAATCGCCTGTAAACCTTGCGGCCCATGCCAAACAGCATAAGCCGTTGCCATATTTGCTAACAAAGCCTGTGCTGTGCAAATATTCGATGTCGCTTTATCGCGCCGAATATGTTGTTCACGCGTTTGTAAAGCTAAGCGAAAACCAACGCGCCCTTTCGTATCAACGGATTGACCAACAATACGCCCTGGAATGAGACGCGTTAAAGCCTCGCTTACCGCAAGATAACCAGCATGAGGACCACCAAACCCCATTGGGACCCCATAACGCTGCATAGAGCCAACAACAATATCAGCCCCCCATTGCGCTGGTGGTTCCATAAGAGTAAGTGCCAAAGGATCTGCAACAACAATCACAAGCGCTCCTTTTGCTTTTGCCTCTTGAATGACTTCACTATAGTCATTAAAAGAGCCTTTTGTATCTGGCCAAGATAAAACAATCGCAGCTGTATCAGAAGAAATTTCGCCATTTTGGCTAATCTGAATCCCTTGTGTTTCAGCACGCGTTTTCGCAACACTCAAGGTTTGAGGATGCAAAAAACTCTGAACAGAAATCTTTGTCTTTTTCTCACGAGCAAAGCGTACAGCCACCGCATTTGCTTCCGCTAAAGCTGTTGCTTCATCAAGAAGTGAAGCAGCCGCAACCGGCAAACCGGTGAGTTCACTCACCAATGTCTGAAAATAAAACAAAAGTTCTAAACGACCTTGGCTAATTTCTGCTTGATAGGGTGTATAAGCAGTATACCAAGCAGGATTTTCAAAAAGATTGCGCAAAATAACGGGAGGCACATCTGTTCCATGATATCCCTGCCCAATAAAACTTTTGTGCACATGATTACGCCCCATCATCTTGGAGAGTTCTTCCAAGGCTTGCCCTTCGCTGACGGCCTTTGGGAGATTAAGTGAACGCCCCAAATGAATAGAGTGCGGAACAGCTTGAGAAACGAGTGTATCAAGGGAATCAAGCTCTAAAACATCAAGCATTTTTTGTGTTTCATCAGGACGAAGCCCAATATGGCGAGAAAAAAAATGACGCTCTAACATAGCACTCATCCAATCAGTGCGTTATAAGCAGTTTCATCCAACAACCCTTCAAGTTGCGTTGCATCCTGCAATGTCATTTTCCAGAGCCAACCTTCTTTTTCGGCTTTCTGGTTTACCAGTTCAGGACTATTTGCCAAAGCTTCGTTAACTTCAACCACTTCACCATCAAGAGGTGCATAAACATCTGAGGCCGCCTTCACCGATTCCACAACAGCAGCAGCATCTCCTTTAGAAAGCTGTGTTCCACTTTGCGGCAAATCAACAAAAACCAAATCACCTAACTGCTCTTGAGCATAATTTGTAATCCCAACAGTAACCACTTCTCCTTCAACACTGAGCCATTCATGATCTTGTGTAAAATAAGTTTTAGACATAAAAATTATCCTTTAAAATAACGTTGTTCAACAAAAGGAAGTGAATGGACAGACAATGCAATCTTTTTGCCACGCAACTCCGTAAAAACTTCCGTTCCTTCCATTTTCCAACCAACAGGAACATATCCCATCGCTACAGGACCACCAAAAGAAGGACCAAAACCACCTGATGTTACCACCCCAATCTGATGACCTTTATCATCGAGAAGCACCGCCCCTGCACGAATGGGTTGGCGTGTTTGTGGTTTTAAACCGACACGACAACGAGAAGGCCCTTTCTGAACAGCTTCAAGAAAAGCCTCCGCCCCATAAAACTGCGCTTTTTCTCGAACACTTTTGGGAACAGCCCATGTCAATGCTGCTTCAATGGGCGTAGTATCAGGCGTAATATCATTGCCATGCAAGCACAACCCAGCTTCCAATCGAAGACTATCGCGCGCGGCAAGACCAACCCACTCCACACGAGGATCACTCAACAATTTTTCAGCCAACGCATGCGCGTGTCCTATGGGAAGAGCAATTTCAAAACCATCTTCTCCCGTATAACCAGAACGCGTTATAAACCAATCTTGTTGTGGCTCAAATCCTTGCATAAACAACAGTTCATTACCAGGCAACCCAGCATCAGCAATAACAGCTGCCGCTTCTGGTCCTTGGAGAGCAAGTAATACTCTTTCAAGAGCAATGACTTGACATTCAAAACTAACAGCGCGCCTCTCAAGTTCAGCAAGATCAGCTTGTGCATTGCCAGCATTCGCAACCAGCATAAAACGGCATTCTGCCAAACGGGTAACAATAAGGTCATCAAGAATGCCTGCCTGCTCATTAAGCAAATAATTATAGCGTGATTGACCAATCTTTAACAATGCTGCATCAATAGGGAGAGCATAGGATAAAAATTCAATGGCCTGTGGTCCTTCAACAGCAATCAATTTCATATGAGAAATATCAAAAAGGCCGGCGTGAGCACGCGTATGAAGATGCTCTTTCATCACCCCAAGTGGATAGGTCAAAGGCATTTGCCAACCGGCAAAAGCGCCAAATTTCGCTCCAGCTTTTTCATGTAATTCATGTAAGGGAAGTATTTTTAAAGAAGATGTCTCGAATTCTTGTTGTGTGCCCATAATATCTCCAAAGTCGCGCTAAAAACCACACGATGTGGCCACCTATGCACCCCTCTGTCACAAACCTGAGAGACTCGCGAAAAGAGCTTTCGCTTACACCTTCGGCGCGGATCATTCCGACTTTCCAGATCTGCCTTTCTCCTTTTACGGTCCTTAGAGCCTGAGAGATTATGGGCTTTTTTCCCCTTCGGCGGCAGGTGCGAAAGTTTGCAATCTGCACTCTCCCGCAAAAGAATGAAAGAAGCAATAACGCTCTTTCCGACATACATCGTCTATAGACTATCTTTTTCACACTGTCATCAGCAAAATGACTGGAATGCCCTAATTTTAGACTTGCATAGGATGTTTTCAAAGGCTTATAATAGCAACATTTGAGCATTATAAGATACAGGAAGAAGCTCGATAAATAAAGGGAAAAGGGAGATTGCGAAAATCCACAAACAAAAATACCACTGGAGAACACGAGCTAAAAGGATCAAAAAACAATATCCTATTCTGCACACTCCAATCATAACTACTAGCTTTGATATTTTATAACAAAAATATTCAAGGATATCGAGAGATCTAATCTTAATACACACTGAGATAGTCTTTTTTACCGCTAAAAAGTTTTATAAATTGGTCGCTATTTACGCATAAAATCTCATCGGACAAAGGTTTCAAAATACTTATGAAAGCTGGCAATATTCATTATAATTGCGAAAATGATCTACCAAAACAAATTGCTCTTTTCCCCTTAGAAGGAGCACTTTTACTGCCAGGTGGGTTTTTATCGCTTAATATTTTTGAACCAGAAACTCTAGAAATGGTTGAAGACGTTATGGTATCCAATCGTTTGTTAGGTATCATTCAACCGCTTGCATCAGGTACAGAGGGCTTGTGTGCACAACTTTACAAAACAGGCTGTATAGGACGCATCACGAACTACAATGAAACAGGAAATGGACAACTTTTCATTATATTGCAGGGAGTTTGCCGCTTCACAGTAGAACAAGAGCTCGTGAATACAAAACCTTATCGGATTGCTGTCATCCAAGCAAACACAAAAGATCTACAAGAAGCAGACATTTCAGAGAGCATCAATCGAACAAGCCTCTTAAACATTGTTGAGCAATATCTTACCATACATGAAATAGAATACAATTGGAGCAATATCATACAAACGCCTACCTCTATATTGGTAAATGCTTTTTCAGCCCTTATCCCCTTTACACCAACAGAAAAACAAGCTCTGCTTGAAGCTCCAGATGTTGGAAGCCGCGCCCAAACTCTTCTTGCTTTAACGGAACGCACGCTTATGAAGCAAACAGGGATGCATCACCAGTTAAACTAATGAATGTTAAAACATGAAAAAAATAATCACCGATCCTAAAATGCTTGAATTGCTTGTCTGCCCAATCACGAAAGAAACCCTTTCTCTGAACCGAAAAACACAAGAATTAGTTTCACTCAGAGCAAAACTTGCCTATCCTATTCGCGATGGCATTCCCATTATGCTTGCCTCTGAAGCCCGTCCTTTAAAAGACGATGAAAAAGCAGGACAATAAAAAAATAAGCAATATTTACGCAATTTTTTCAATATGATCCTCTTTCGAAAATATATGGTTTGTAACAAATCAGCACCATCATTCTCTTTACCACGGTTCATAAGAGACATATTGCCTCCTTATCTCAAACGTTTTTTATTCATACATCACTCCATTTTGTAAGAAGCAAATAAAAGGTTTTTTTACTTCTGAATGCGAGGATACGAACCCATTACCTCATCAGAAGATGAAGATAAAACTCTCATAAGATCCCATCAACATAGGGAAATGCATTGTAATGGTTGCGCTTCAATTGGAGAAAGACCAACAACATTTGAGAAAGAGCAACAAACAAACTTTTTCTAATTCTAATTGACTATTTAAGGAAATCGCCGATATCCTCAATGTTCCACTTTTCTTCTTTCATGCTGATATCTCAACAAAAAAAGATGGCACATACCATCATTATGAAGAAACAGCGAGCAAAATCGAATTTCTGCTTTTGAAAGGTTTCAGAGTGCTGAAGCCAGAAAAAAAACGTCAATCTTGCAATTGATTTATGAATAGTGTGAAAATACCACATGATTTTCATCATTTCAGTAAGCGTTTCTCAAATGAACTCCTTTAGTAACCTTTAATGAAAAGAATTTGTTTAAGTAAGAATAAGAACCACAAAACAAAAAGCAGAAACAGCACTTTAAAAAGCATATCAGCGTCCTTCATAGGAACGAACCGTATAGCATAAACATTTAATGAAATATAAAAACTTCACCAACGGAAAGCAATGCGTGATGCAATCATTTTAAAACGCAAACATCTCAAGGGAAACAATTGACAGAAGATAAGCACTTCACTAGATTGGGGGACTGTCAAGGAGATGTTCATACAGCTTGGCATAAAATATTCAAGCTTTCTTAGCACTTAATGACCAAGAGGATGGTACATTCAAAAATGAACCGACTCGTACTATCTGTAGATCAAAATGAGTGTACACGGAAATGAGACCTCTGAAACCAACAATATGATTAATATTCCTGGACAACTCGCCCTCCTAATAAGGGTCGCCTAGGGAAGAAAAATAGAGAAGGACAGGAGTATAGAAAAATGAGTTTTAAAGTTGCAATTGTCGGCGCGACCGGAAATGTTGGTCGTGAGATGCTCACAATTCTAGAAGAACGTGGTTTTCCGACTCATGAAATCGTTCCTTTGGCATCACGGCGCTCATTAGGGCAAACCGTTTCTTATGGTGACAAAACTTTAAAAGTAAAGGCACTTGATACATACGATTTTTCCGACACAGACCTATGCCTCATGTCTGCAGGCGGAAGCATTTCCAAAGAATACGCCCCTAAAATCGGTGCTACCGGCTGTGTAGTAATCGACAACTCATCCACATGGCGCTATGATACCAATGTCCCGTTAATTGTTCCTGAAGTGAATGCGCAAGCCATTGGTGGATTTTCTAAACGCAATATTATTGCTAACCCCAATTGTTCAACAATTCAACTTGTCTTAGCTTTAAAGCCTCTCCATGATGCAGCAATCATTAAACGCGTTGTTGTCTCCACTTATCAATCGGTTTCTGGAGCTGGTAAAGAAGGAATGGATGAACTCTTTGAACAGTCAAGAGCGGTTTTTGTTGCCGATCCCATCACATCGAAAAAGTTTACCAAACGCATTGCTTTTAATGTCATTCCCCATATCGATGTTTTTATGGAAGATGGCTACACAAAAGAAGAATGGAAAATGACGGTTGAGACAAAGAAAATTCTTGACCCTAAGATCAAATTAACAGCCACTGCTGTTCGGGTTCCTGTCTTTATCGGCCATGCTGAAGCTGTTCATGTTGAATTTGAAAAACCACTAAGTGCTCATGAAGCACAGACCATTCTGCGTGATGCACCTGGATGCCAGCTTATTGATAAACATGAAGATGGCGGCTATATAACGCCCTATGAATGCACTGGAGAAGATGACACCTTTATTAGCCGTATTCGCGAAGATATCACCGTTGAAAATGGTCTAGCATTCTGGGTTGTTGCCGACAATTTAAGAAAAGGTGCAGCATTGAATGCAATTCAAATTGCTGAATTGCTCATTTCTCGTAATTTGATAAAACCTAAGTCAGCAGCCTAAACAAAAAGGGCAGCATGAAGCAAAAATGCCTCATGCTGCTGTACTTTTTCCTGTCATCTCAATAACAATATTTTCTTCATAATAGCCCCGTGAAAATGGGTGTATGCTCATTTCGTTATGGAGCAGGATAGGTCACAATGCGGTAGCGGGTTTCATTGCGTTCAAAATTTCTAAAATTGACATCATTCGGGAAAAAAGGATTATAAGCGGTCACGTGTTTTACAGAGACATCATGCGCTTTCTCTGATGGATTAAAAATTGTTCTTTCATCTCTTTTCTTTACACCTGTCGCATCAATAATCACATCTGTTCTGTATAGCTTTTGCACATTTTTTCGTGTTTTTTGCGGTACAGTAATCGTTTTGAAACCTGAGACGGTACGCTTCATTTTTTCCTTTGGTGCTTTTATCAGAGAGTTTGGCTTCACATACATATGCGTAAAGGCAATCGTAGGTACGTTGTTGAAATTTAAATAATGTGCAGACGCCCAGCCAGCTTTTCTATTATAGTAAAGTGAGCACCAAGCCTTATTAGAGAGACAGCCATTAATGTGCACTTTTGCTCCAGTTGGAATTGTTGCGATAGCTTTATAAGTTATAGCTGGACCAGTACGTAAAATCACCTGACCTGTTGCTACACGAGCAACTGTTCCAGCAGTTGCACTAAGAACAAACATTTCAAGCCCACATCCACCACAAAACAATAAAACTCCAAAAAACAATGAAACCATTGTAGTTGATAAAAAATTCTTCTTTAACATTCTCTCTTATTCCTCTCCTATAGTGTAAAAAAAACCAATATTTTCCTTTGCAAAAATTTGCAGCGTTTCCATAAGCTGTTGATCAATTCTTTATCGCTTCAAACACCCAGCATATTTAGAAAAAAGCTCTCTTAGCTTTGTTCTCTACCGCCTTATACACACGGTCCATTTCCCTGATTGCAATATCCATCCGTTAGGTTCACTCCTTGCAAGACGTAATTTGATCGCCTGCTTACAAAACCAATCGTCACTTAAGAAGTTTTGAAAGAGCCATTGGTTCCTCAAAAAATTATTATAAAAGAAGAATCCATACTTAAATTTGGAAGAAGTACTTCTCGCTCATGCACGTTCATGCATGTTGTTTTCCCCCAACTGTTTACAGTACAGAAAAATAATATTCTTTTTTGAATAAAAATGATTGAATGTTTTATAAAGCTTTTATACTGTCAGGCTTTCTAGAAATAGTATAGAGTATATTGAATCCTTCCTCAAAAAATCTCTAGCCAAAGAAAAAGAAAGACAAACGCACATGACATTACATAAATTATCTTGGAGTGCCTCTATCGGATTACTCCTTTTTCTCTTTGCACTTTTCTTGTCTTCTCCCTTTTCCATGGCAGCAGATAAATCAAAAATAAAACTCGGTGTCATGGAAGGGCATGAAGCAACCGTTTGGAAAGTTGCCACTGAGCAAGCCAAAAAAACAGGTTTGGATATTGAACTCGTTTATTTTTCTGATTACGCTCTCCCTAATGATGCCGTTAATTCAGGAGATATCGATGCGAATGCTTTTCAGCACACACCTTATCTTAACAGTCAAATGGAACAACGAGGCTACAAACTTTCAATTGCTGGATACACATTTATTGCCCCGATTGGTGTCTATTCGCACAAAATAAAAGAGTTAAAAGAACTCAAAGATGGAGCGAATGTTGGCATTCCCAATGATCCATCAAATGGTGGAAGAGCCTTACTTCTTCTTAATTCTTTAGGTCTTATTACATTAAAAGATCCTCATGATATCCTTGCATCCCCTCTTGATATCATTGAAAATCCTAAAAATTTGAAAATCCGTGAATTGGATGCTGGTATCTTAGGACGTGCGATCAATGATTTTGATATTGCAATTATAAATACAAATTGGGCTTTGGTTTCTGGATTAAACTTGAGTAAAGATGCCATCGCATGGGAAAAAGCAGAAAATAATCCTTATAATAATATTATTGTTGTGCGCACCAGTGATAAAGATGAGCCGTGGGTCAAAAAATTGGTCGCCGCCTATAATAGCGAACCTGTCCGTGCAAAAATTAAAGAAATTTTCGGGCCAGCCGCCCAAACATCTTGGTAATTGCGAATGGAAAATCCCGCTCTTATTTCTTTAAAAAACGTCAGCTGCCGTTTTGGAAAAACAGCGGGGGTTCCAGCAATAGATCGTTTATCTCTCGATATCCATGCAGGTGAAATTCTTGGAATTATCGGACGCAGTGGTGCAGGAAAATCCACACTTATGCGCTGTTTAAATGGGTTAAAACGTATTGATAAAGGAGCACTTTTTTTTGAAGGCATGAATATTTCAAATCTGTCAGAAACAGAATGGGCACCTTATCGACAACGTATTGGGATGATTTTTCAACATTTCAATCTTTTAGCATCACAAAAAGTCATTGATAACATTGCATTACCACTTAAACTAGCAGGTATAAACAAAAAACAACGCCGTCAACGTGCTTTTGAACTCATTGAATTGGTAGGATTATGTGGTAAAGAATATTGTTATCCTCTAGAGCTTTCAGGGGGACAAAAACAACGTGTTGGTATTGCACGCTCTCTAGCAGCTAATCCCAAAATATTGTTATCAGATGAAGCAACCTCTGCTCTTGATCCTGAAACAACACAATCTATCCTAGAACTTCTTGCCGATATTAATAAGCGTCTTAATCTTACCATCGTGCTCATTACCCATGAAATGGAAGTTGTGCGTGCCATTGCTCATCGCGTTGTTGTTCTCAATCAAGGACGCATTGTAGAAGAAGGACGCGTGAAAGATATTTTTACCTCACCACAAGAAGATACAACCATTGCTATGCTCAAACTT
This sequence comes from Bartonella heixiaziensis, assembly GCF_046245125.2. Classification (GTDB taxonomy): domain Bacteria; phylum Pseudomonadota; class Alphaproteobacteria; order Rhizobiales; family Rhizobiaceae; genus Bartonella; species Bartonella heixiaziensis. The sequence goes on from NZ_CP176404.1 coordinate 1,449,062, forward strand.
GTGACACCACAACTTCCTGAAAAGTTTGCAAAAGACCTTAAAGCCAAAGGTCAAGAAGCCGTCATTGAGATTAATATTGCAGGTGAAATTGCTCAACACCCTTTTCTTCATCTTCTTGAAGACGAAACAGGTTTAAGAGCGCGTATTTTACATGGTGGTATTGATACAGTCCAAGATGAAACCATTGGGCGCTTATTTCTCGCTCTTCCCGCAAAAAACGAAGTAGCTTTGCAAAAAGCTGTCAAATGGTTGACCGAAAAAAGTCGATATTGCGAGGTTTTAGGCTATGTTTAATGTCCTCTTTCATGAACTTCCTAGGGCCCTTTTTGATACACTCTTGATGGCAACGAGCGCTTCTTTGATGGCACTTGTTATAGGCCTCCCACTAGGACTGCTGCTTTATACAACCGCACATGGAGGAATTTTTGCATCACGCCTTATCAATCGACCTCTAAGCATTATTATTGATAGTCTTCGCGCCATCCCTTTTATTATTCTTGCATTTTACCTTCTCCCACTCACGCGTATGGTTGTTGGAAGCGGTGTAGGAATACCTTCAGTGATTTTTGTTCTCACCATTTCAGCTATTCCTTTTTATGCACGAATGTCAGAACTCTCCTTTAAAACAGTTGAGAATGGTCTCATTGAGGCTGTCCGTTCCATGGGGGCGAACCGTCTTCAAATTATCAGGTATGTTCTTATTCCTGAAGCACTCCCTAGTCTGATTGCGGGTTTTACAGTCATGATCATTTCTCTTATTGGAGCCACTTCACTTGCTGGATATCTCGGTGGAGGTGGTTTAGGTGATATGGCGATCCGCTATGGTTATCAGCGTTATAATACCTCGATTATGACAATAGTCATTATTCTTTTGATCATTCTTAACGTTATTGTCCAATGGTCTTCTGATAAGATCGTGCAAAAACTTGATAAAACAAAACATTAAAACAATTTAGGAAGTCGCGTACGTCTCTCCAACCATGGCAACGATAAGCCATTGAGCAGTGAGAGCTGGTTTTTTTAACTGCTCAATTTCCACCGTCACTCCATAATGAAAAACAACCCTGCCAGAAGGGCGAATCTCAGCATCATTTAAAACAAAACGAGCACGTACTCGTGCACCTGTCTTTACAGGACTCATAAAGCGTACTTTATCAAAACCATAATTAATCCCCATTGTTGCACCTTCCAACTCTGGAAGTGCCTCATAAGCGAGCGTAGACAAAAGTGATAATGTTAAAAAACCATGTGCAATAGTACCACCAAAAGGCGTTTTTTTAGCCTTTTCCTCATCTACGTGGATCCATTGATGATCATCTGTTGCGCATGCAAATTGATTAATCATATCTTGCGTAACAAGACGCCATTGCGATAATCCTACTTCTTTTCCAATAAACTTCGCTACATCTTGTACTGCTATTTTTTGCTGCATAACGCTGTTCCTGTTTTATGTGATAAAAACACCCGCCCCCTCTTGCTTTTATAAAACCCATTGATTAGAGCATCAAGAATAAAAGATGAACTATCTTGAAAGCAAATGCGCTTTATGAATAAGAAAATACTTTTTATAATAAGGTAATTTTCAAATGGGAAAAAATAATGGCAAGCAATGTAAGCCTAACAGGTTTAGCACATGATTTGAAGAAGCACGCAGAAAACCACCAGCCCATCCGTATTGGCTTGGTTGGCTGTGGTGAAATGGGAACAGATTTGCTATCAAGCATTGCGCATATGGACGGCATAACAATCGCAGCCGTTGCTACCCGAACACCATCACGTGTTTTTGATGCCGCATTACTAGCCTATGGGGAAGATGGCCATGTAAGTGAAGTTGAAAATAGCAACGCTCTATCCCAAACCATTGAAAAGAATTTAATTGCTGCCACAGACGATTTTGACCTTATTTTGCGCCATGAACAAATTGACATTATCGTTGATGCAACAGGCTATCCTGAAGCTGGTGCAGAAATTGGTTTTAAAACGTTTGAAAACAACAAACATCTTGTCACAATGAATGTTGAAACAGATGTTACGATTGGCGCTTATTTAAAACATGAAGCAGAGAAACGAGGCCTTGTGTATACACTTGGTGCTGGTGATGAGCCTGCTTCCTGTATGGAACTCATTGAATTTGTCTCAGCACTTGGGCATAAAATTGTTGCAGCTGGTAAAGGCAAAAACAATCCACTTATTTTTGATGCAACACCTGATGCTCATGAAGAAGAAGCACTACGACGCAATATGAATGTGCGCATGTTGGTTGAATTTATTGATGGTTCCAAAACAATGGTTGAAATGGCTGCCATTGCCAACGCAACGGGGCTCCTCCCCGACTGTCCAGGAATGCATGGCCCAAAAGCTTCCCTCCAAGATTTAAGCAAAGTACTCATTCCAAAACAGGATGGCGGTATTTTAAACAATTATGGTGTTGTAGATTATTCGATAGGTCAAGGAGTTTCTCCAGGTGTTTTTGTGATTGCAGAAATAGCACATCCACGTTTACGTGAACGTATGGAGGACTTAAAAATTGGTCAAGGACCTTATTTTACCTTTCATCGTCCCTATCATTTAACCGCAATGGAAGTTCCGCTAACCTGTGCACGTATCATGCTTTATGGCAAAAAAGACATGGTACCACTAAGCACTCCAGTAGCAGAAGTCTGTGCTGTTGCTAAAAAAGATTTACACCCTGGTGATCAATTAGATTTTATTGGTCTTTACACTTATCGTGCTTGGATAATGAGCAGTGCAGAGGCACGCGCTCATCACGCTATTCCTTGTGGTCTTTTGGAAAAAGCAACAGTTACAGCAGAGATTAAAAAAAATGAACTCATTACAGTTCAGAATACCGCTATCCGAAAAGATCAGTGGATTGCCAAACTTCGTACTAAACAAGACCTTTTACTTAATTGCCTCCCCTTTGTTGACACATAAAATAAACTTTAATATCTTTTTATTATTGTAAAATAGTTATAAACTGCACAAAAGAACTCAAGGCTCTAGCTTGCTAAAAAGATATATTGAGAGAATAGTTTTGAAGTTTTACTGATGTATATCAGCACAACATCTTATATTGCCTTTAGAAATATAACCTATCAATCTCCTTATACAATGCTGCACCAATTGCCTTCAAACATAGAGCTTTCAAAAATAATGAAATGATGAATAAATCTCACTAATGAAATTGATGAAACTACGCGATATCAAACAATAACGCCACAATAGATACCACAACGCCAAGTATGTCGGCTGCAGCGAAAGAAGATAATAATGAAATAATACTAATACCACCCCAAAACATTTCAAAGCAAGAAACCCTCTCAACTTTTCCAAAAGCTAACTCGCCTTGTTCTTCAGTATCTCGGATTACGGCTAAATCCACAGCCTTAGCAACTGTATCCCTCTCTGGTGCAATAACAAGAATCCCTTCTCGAAATTGATCTTCCATACTGTTTGCAGTACCCTCTATGTTTTGTGAAAAACAAAGAATAAAAACTGTAAAAACACATAAATACAGACAGTTTTTAAATACTTTAAACATAGATTCCTTTTTCCCTCTTTTTATTTACTTATAAAATTAAAAAATATTCACATCCATAAAAATAAATTTTGTATTTATTTATGATTATATTTTATAATACAAATATGATTAATATACAATACATAATGTATTATATTTAAATAAGTAAAAATAAAATAATTAAAAATTGTAAAAATTAGATGGGAAACTACAACTTAAGACAATTTATATGAAGATAAGATTACTATAGAAATCAATATTGATAAAATCATTCAGTATTATAAATTTTAAACCTTATTATTAAAAATTTTACCCAACCAAAGTAAAATTTATTGCGACACCTTACTGCATCATTATCGCCGAAAGCTTTGAGAACATTTGTTTGAGCACCAAAAAATAATACGTGCATCAAGCGATTTTAGATGAAAATCGCAAATCAAAAAATTAAAATATTGATCTCTTTTCACTAAGACCAAAAGAATATATTCTTTAGATAATAAATTAACTTATCAGTATAATTTATCATTCTTCATATTAATTTTTCCCCAAATATAGTAGGATTCTCTCATTTCAACCCCTCTTATATTGAATCAATCACAACACTTCCCTTGCATAGCATAAGTGGAATTGGTGTCTGTATAAAATCACTTAAAAAGAACTGAATATGCCCATTATGAACTGTTTAAATCCACAGCAGAACTCAAAACCGCTTTTCAATATGCAAACAAGATCCTCCTATAAACCTATTATTGAAGTGGTTTTTCTAATTCAATATAAGAGTGTTTGAAATAATAAAATATTACATTTTTAAAAAATCTGATTTAATGTTCGGAAGAATAGTTTATAAAAAACAATATGGCGTGAACAAGTCTACACCATGATAACATAAAGGATCTATATCCTTAGATCTCTATTTCAACCGTTGTATTTTTGATGAAGAACATAGTCTTGCCCTCTCTCCATTGCATTACCTATCAACCAAGATTCCCTCAAATTGTTCCACCCTGTTGCATCAATTTCCATTATGAACACAAAAAAATTGACGTACACTCTAAAAGCCTTTTGGTTAAGTAAACATTTCCTCTGTCTTGACAGATTCATACATACGCCTTCCACATTTAAAAGACTTGATGAGAAGCCGAAGTCAGGAATAGCTATATTTTTCACCTCAATGTCGATCTCTTGATTTTTACCTTCATAGCAGTAACAATAAAAGTGCCGATAGCTCCACCTAACTTTGTATTCTGAACGGAGAGAAGTAGATTTATTTTGAATTGCATAATGTGAAGAGTTTTATATCCCTAGATATTAGCTTTTCAAAAACAAGAGAGCTTACCAGAAAATCTCACAAAATATACTTAACTCTTAAGTATTGAGAATGCAACATTGCATCAAAAATCTAAATAAGTTTTCAATGATATAGCACCGTTTTAACAAAGCTTTCTTTTCTGTTGTATACATATTTGATATGCAAATGCTCTTATTTGCGTTTTTCTGATATATAGATTAAAATTGTTAGACGTGACCCCACCATTTTGATCTCTCTACTTTCTAGTGACTTTGGGCAATAAATTATGACATCGGATACGCCTTTCCTTGCTCTTTTGCCCGTAGGGGCACATGAATATCACGGAAATCATCTTCCCTTTGAAACCGACTGGATTATTGCTGAATCTTTTGCAAAAGCACTTACCTTACAAACGAACAAGCAATTCCCTATCATGCTCTTACCAGTTGAAAAAATTGGCTATTCAGTGGAACATATGGATGTTACAGGCACACAAACGCTCACCTTTTCCGACGCTATTGAGCGATGGATAAGCATTGGTGAGAACTGCTATCGCAAAGGGATAAAGCGTTTTCTTCTTCTCAATGCCCACGGAGGCAATTCGCCTTTAATGAGCATTGTTATCACCGAATTACGGAGGCGTTTTTCAATGCTTGCGGTAGCAACAAGTTGGAGTCGTTTTGGCCTACCACAAGGTTTAATGGCACCGTCTCAACAGCTTCTTGATATCCATGGAGGATTTATAGAAACCTCTTTAATGCTCTATTTAGCACCCGAAAAAGTGCATATGAAGAAAGCAGAAAATTTTCATAATAAGCAAGCTGATATGATTGCCAACTATCAGTATTTACGCGCTTATGGTCCTCATGCCTTTGGATGGACAATGCGTGACCTTAACAAACAAGGAGCAGCAGGCAATGCAAGTGAAGCAACACCGCAAGCCGGTGAAGCAATTTTCTCTCATGTTCTTTGTGGGCTTCATGGTTTACTTGATGATATCAATCGATTTAAAATAAACACATTTCAATAAAAAGGCATGAACCATGGAAAAGACGCAAAACACTCCCACAAAACTTCCTGTTACGGTTCTCACGGGCTATCTTGGATCAGGAAAAACCACTCTTCTCAATCGCATTCTGAGTGAAAACCACGGCAAACGTTACGCAGTCATTGTCAATGAATTTGGTGAAATTGGCATTGATAATGATCTTATCGTTGAATCGGACGAAGAAATTTATGAAATGAATAATGGTTGTGTCTGTTGCACCGTGCGCGGCGATCTTATTCGCATTTTGGAAAGTCTGATGCAACGCTCTCATCGATTTGATGCTATCATTATAGAAACAACAGGGCTTGCTGACCCAATCCCCGTTGCACAAACTTTTTTTATGGATGATACGGTCCATGAAAAAACCGCTCTCGACAGTGTCATCGCAGTCGTTGATGCAAAGCATTTTTCACACCAACTTAAAAAAAGCCGAGAAGTTGAAGAGCAAATTGCTTTCTCTGATATTGTTCTCTTAAATAAAATTGATCTTGTCAGCGAAGAAGAACGTGCACACGCGCAATCGCTCATTCTTGCAATTAATCCCAGAGCCATAATTTACGCAACAGAGCGGGCTAACATCCCTCTTGATAAACTCCTCGATCGAGGTTCCTTTGACCTCCAACGCACTTTAGATAATGATCCCCATTTTCTTGACCATCAGCACGCAGACCATGTCTGTGGTCCCGATTGTAATCATGATCATGCACATCACCACAAATCCACCATTCATGATATTACAATAACCTCTGTAAGTTTAAAAACAGGTGCCCTTCAACCAGAAAAATTTTTCCCATGGATTCAACAGATCACGCAACAACAAGGTCCCGATATTTTGCGTTTAAAAGGCATTATCGCATTTCAAGGAGACGATGATCGTTATGTCATTCAAGGCATACACATGATCCTTGAAGGACAGCACCAACGTCCATGGCGTGAAGATGAAAAACGTGAAAGTCGACTTGTTTTTATTGGCCGCACCCTTGATGCCGAAAAACTGAGAACGGGTTTTGAAAATTGTGCATAAGCGAGTAACAATGCCAAGCATTACCAATTACAATTTACAAAATTATTGTCTTTCCTGCGGTTTTATTGATAACAAACCAACTTTTGTCTCGGTTGAAGGTTTCATTGTTTTTTTAAACCCAATCCCACAAACCATTGAAGTTCACCAAGGAATAATTTCTAGCCATTTTTCCCATGATAACACAGCTATCATTACAGGTGGAGAAGACGGAAATGTCTGTCAAACAACAGCAGATGGTCATACAAAAGTACTGGGCAAACAGGAAGGCAAATGGATAAGCAATGTTGCATTTGGACCACGGAAAGTTTTTGCTTTTTCCTCCTCACGTATCACACTGGCAAATGTTGACAAAGAACTGCAAGAGCTCACACATGAACGCAGTATAGAAGGTCTTGCTTTTGCTCCAAAGGGATTACGCCTTGCCGTTGCCCATTACAATGGTGTTACCCTTCATTGGTTATCAACGCAAACATCTCCCACCACATTGGTCTGGAAAGGAGCACACTTTGGTGTCACCTTCTCACCAGACAACCGCTATGTCATTTCTACCATGCAAGAAAACGCCCTCCATGGCTGGCGTCTCACTGATAATCAGCATCTCCGCATGAGTGGCTACCCAAGCAAAGTCAAAAGTTGGTCTTGGAGCGCGAAGGGAAAATGGTTAGCAACATCCGGTGCATCAGCAGCCATTGTCTGGCCCTTTCATACAAAAGATGGCCCCATGGGAAAAACACCATTAGAACTGGGCACACGAGCAAATGCACTTGTCAGCACCGTTGCATGCCATCCAAGCGAAGACATTGTAGCAATAGGCTTCAATGATGGAATGGTTTTGTGTGCACATTTTCACGATGGAAAAGAGGTTCTTCTAAAAGGCTATGGAAAAAGCGCCATTTCAGCGCTCAACTGGGATCAGACAGGGCACAACCTTGCCTTTGGTAGCGAAAATGGTGAGTGTGGTATTATCAACATCTCTGTTTAAGAAAACAACAACAACCATCACAACTAAAATAGCCGCACAATCCTCCAGAAGCAATTGCGCATGAAACCCATCTTCCTCTCTAAAAAATAAACACACTTACGAGGCATTTTCAATCACAAGCCAAAGAAATCATATATTGTGGACCTTTTTCATCAAGACAAAAGAACCATTTAGAAAAAATAAGAGAAAATTTTAATAAAGTAAAAGGCAGCATTTTCTACTGCCTTTTTTTATAAAAAGACGTATCATACTTTGTCAAAAAAGGTGGCGCAAACCAGCAGAGAAACTTGCTCCAGAAAACCCTGCTTTTGTCAGTCTATGCTGATAATTTATATCTCCATAAAGAGAAAGTTTTGAAGAAATACGCGCATTAAACCCAAGACCTGTTTCCAAAGAAGAACCAAAAAAACCTAATTGGAAATCGTTTTTAAAAGAAACAAATCGCTTGTCTTCAAAACTACGCATAAGATAAAACTTACCATAGAAAGAAATAACACGCCCCTCTTCAGAGGACGCAAGAAACTTAGTTAAACGCCCACCAGCACGCGCCGTCCATTGATTAAACTTTCCCATATCAACATCAATATTATCAACATCATGTGCCGGATTAAACTGAAGATGCTGATAAACAACCTGAATCTGCGGATCAAAAACAACACCTTTATACCCTGTTGCAAACGTTCTGCCACTTGTTAAAGAACCGCTAAACTGTTTACCCTTTAACGCAACAACCTTGCCCCGTGCAAGAGTGAAAACATCACCCCTAAACAGGCCGTAAGATAACAGCCCATCCATATAAAAACCCGCGTCATGTTGCAGACTTCCATAAGCAGCTACGGACCATTTATCAAATGGACTCTTTTTGCTTTGTTCAACATTTAGAGGATGGAGAGAGAGGTTTCCATAAGTTCCCGTGACCCCAAAGAATGTGCAACTCTCTGAACTCTCAATTTCTTTCAGCAAAACGCCTGCTTCCAGTGCACTATAATCAAGTTCTGCTCCATAGCCATATTCAAAAGCAGAAAGATTTGAAGCATAGTGGTAGCTTCCACCATAACCACGGATAAAAAATGCTGGATTTTCATTATTTTTCAAAGAACCTCTAGAATAGCTTCGTATTGCCCTCAATTTTTTATTTTGAGAGGCAATATCCATCAAGCCAGTATGGAATAAAGCATTTGGTAGAAGGAGATAAGTTGGTAACTGTGGGACAACCGCCCTCATTCCCAGTTCGGGCTGAATATCAGGCTTAACAGGAACAGGCGGAGTAGGAGAAGGATCTGTAGGTATAGGATCACTTGCATCAGAGAGCTCAGACGGAGTAGGTGTTGGTGTAATAGGCGTAGATGGAGTGGAGACAGGATCTGTAGGTGTAGGATCGCTTGGATCAGAAGGCACAGAGGAAGAAGGTGAAAGACCTACCGGCGCAGAGGGCTCTGAAGATGAAGGATTACCTGGCTCCGAGGGCGCAAACGGAATAGATCTTGGTGTAATAGGTATGGTCTCAGAAGACTCTGCTTCTGATTTAATATAAATGCCTTCAAGGCGAAAATCCCAAAACTTTCCCTCACCTTCAACTAATCTTTGCGTAGCATCCGCTTCCCCAAAAGAAGAACCTGGTCCATAGCCACGAAGACGATATTGATAAGGGAAACCATTAACTGTAGTATAACTATTTGCAAGCTTAAAAGAATCTTCCTGTGCCATCCCAGAAACTTGAATCAGTGAAATGCTTTGATTTCTTTCATCACGTACCTCTTTATCTGATTTATCTGAAGTTTTTAGAAAATTTTGCATATGAACAAGAGTCGTTCCATAAACATCACCATAGATCAAAATGCGATCCGTCCTTTGTGGATCAAACAAACCCTCATCATTCAAAAATGCACTCAACTTAATCTGAGCATTTCCCTCAGCACTATAAGCTTTTTTATATGCTGACAATACTACTTTGTCTTCTTCATTTATATCCGCCCTTTTTCCAATGCGCAGTGTTTGATAATCACTCGATATATCTTCATCATCAAAGATCAGTGTACTATCGGAAAGACTTAGAGATGAAAGCGATGAAACAGAGGCTTGTAAATCATTGTATTTACTTTTAGTAAGATACCATGTTGAACCACGCGTTAACTTTAAATCAACAGTAGAACTATCCTCAACACGCGTACCTCCTGTAAGAGAAGAAGCGCTTGCTTTCACCGAGAGAGAAGAGTTATTTTCAGCTTTTAGCAACAAATCACCAGAAATCTTTGTTTCTTCTGATAATTCAAGAATACCTTCAGCCCTATAGCCTTTATCCCCCGTAGCATAAATAGCGATACCATCCGGAACTGCAAAAGTTGTCTTTGATAAAGAAACAGATGCTGCTCCTGCAATGATTTTTTTGGCTTCTAAATTTTTGCTATAGTACAGATTCAACATTTTGGCAGACTCGTCTGAACCTAACACATTAAAATAAAAACCATTTGCTCCCTCTCCCTGTATAAAAATATTGGATCTTTCAATCTTAATATTTGTCTTCTTAAAACCATCTGGTGAATCATAGTTTTGAAGCAACTTGCCATTATCATCTGCATAACCTGAGAAGTTTTTTATCAAAAAGCCATGCATATCGGTAAGCTGAATAGAATTGCCCCTCAAATGAACATCACTCGCTTGAAGTGCCTCAAAAGCTTGTGGTAATATGGCCACATTTTTATTACCAACTATGGACTCCTGTTTTTTTCCTTCACCTTTAATGACCATACTATCAAGAAGATAGCGCCCTCCAAACCGTGTTGAAAAAGAACCAATCTCATTAAAAATGACAGTACTATCTGACATTCTAACCATTGCTCCAAAACCACTAACAATAGCAATCCCCTTTGTCTTCAAATTATCTGGCGCAATCTCAATATTTACAGTCACTAAACCAATATCTGCTTCTTTCCCCGAAGCATAAACAGCATGCGAAGTCCCCTTAATTGACCCTCTTGTCATACTAATAACTGCATTGTGAGCACGAATACCAGGCGCATCCTTAAAATTTGAATCCGTTAGAATAAGCTTTCCCCCATATCTTACATATCCACCATATGCAGATATCATATCCGGATTTTCACCCAAGACAGTTATCTGAAACGCCTCAACAACCGTATTCTTTCTTTCTACATATATAGCTGCAATGGGAGCGGAATCAGAATGAACGCGCCAAGAATTTTTTAAATGATAGGTTTTATTTTTGATTACATGTCTTTTACCATCACTGCATTCATAAAACGGAGCCTCTGGATCACATAAACTTCCAGCAGCTTCAAGATGGGAAATTTGCAAAAAATAAAGAATAGCTGTTGTAAAAGTGCATAAAAATGTATGTTTATAAAATACATTTATCATCATTCTTCCTAACCTATATTTATTAACGAAGAACAATCACACAATATATATTATAAACTTCATAAAATAAAATAAATATACAATAAATGGTTAATTTAATTATTAATATAACTCTTATATACTTATATATAAATTATTCTATATTTTATGGATAACTAAAAATGATATTGTAATCTACCAGAAAAGCTCATTCCAGAAAACCCTGCTTTTGTCAGTCTATGCTGATAATTTATATCTCCATAAAGTACAAATTTCGAAGATAATTTGGCATTAAAACCAAGCCCCGCTTCTAAAGAAGAACCAAAATCACCTAATTGGAAATCGTTTTTAAAAGAAACAAATTGCTTATCTTCAAAACTATGCAAATAAGAAAGCTTACTATAAAAAGAAATGGCACGTCCCTCTTCAGAAACATTAAGTGTCTTGCTTAAACGCCCACCAACACGCCCCACCCATTGATGAAATTTTCCTAAATCAACATCAATATTATCAACATCATGTGCCGGATTAAACTGAAGATGCTGATAAACAACCTGAATCTGCGGATCAAAAATAACACCTTTATACCCTGTTGCAAACGTTCTGCCACTTGTTAAAGAACCGCTAAACTGTTTACCCTTTAACGCTACAACCTTGCCCCGTGCTAGTGTCAAAACATCTCCCTTAAAAAGTCCATACGATAATACTCCATCGATATAAAAACCCGTATCATGCTGTAAACTTCCATAGGCTCCAACAGACCATTTATCAAATGCGCTTTTTTTGCTTTGTTCAACATCCTGTGGGTTTAGAAAGAGGTTTCCATAGTTCCCCAAAGCTCCAAAGAATGTACGACTGTATAAACTCTCAGTCTCGTTTAACAAAACACCTGCTTCGAGTGCACTATAATTCAGTTCAGCGTCATAGCCATATTCAAAAGCAGATAAATTGGAAGCATAATGATGACTACCACCATAAGCATGCAGAAAAAAGGCTGGCTTTTCATCATCCTTCCAAGAGGAATGAAAAGCATTCCGCATTGTCTCTACCGTCTTATTTTGCATGGTCATATCCACTAAACCAGCATGAAATAAGGTATTTGGCAAAAGAAGATAAGTTGGCAATTGAGGAACAACAGCTCTAATTTGGAGATTAGACTGAACATCAAGCGACACAGGAAGATTAGACGAAGGATCAACAGGGTCAGAAGATGTAGAAGGTTTTGGTTCAATAGGGGCAGAAGCAGGAGAAACAGAATCTGTAGATGAAGGAAATGCCGAAACAGAAGGCGAGTCAGACATCAACAAGGTAGGAAGTGGATCGGGGGGCGGAGGGGGAGGATCAACAGGATCAGAAGATGTAGAAGAAGAAGCTGTGGCAGATGTCAATGACGTAGGAAGTGGATCAGGAGGAGAAGCAGGAAGATCAACAGGATCAGAAGATGTAGAAGAAGAAGCTGTGGCAGATGTCAATGACGTAGGAAGTGGATCGGGGGGCGGAGGGAGAGGATCAACAGGATCAGAAGATGTAGAAGAAGAAGCTGCGGCAGATGTCAATGACGTAGGAAGTGGATCAGGAGGAGAATCTAAAGGATGAGATAATGAAAACGAAGCCGGTTTAATAAATGGACCATTATAAGTACCTATTCTAGAAGAAATATAAATACCTTCAAGACGGAAATCCCAAAAATCCCCCTCACCTTCCACTAATCTTTGCTTAGCATCCGCTTTTCCAAAGGGCGAATTCGGACCATAACCACGAATACGATATTGATAAGGAAAACCTTTCACTGTAGTATAACTATCATAACCATTGGCGAGTTGAAAAGAACCTGCCTGCGCTGTTCCAGCAACTTGAATAAGTGAAATGCTTTGATCTCTTCCATCATGGACTTCTTTATTTGCAGCTTTTGGAAAATTTCGCACATGAATGAATGTCGTTCCCGAGACATCACCAGAAATCAATATACGATCGGTTTTTTGGGGATCAAACAAACCCTCATCACTCAAAAATGCACTCAACTTAATCTGAGCATTTCCCTCAGCACTGTAAACTTTTTTATCTTTTGATGCGAGAATTCTATCTCCTGCGTCTATATCCGCCCTTTTTCCAATGCGTAGCGTTTGATAACCATTCGATATATCTTCATCATAAAAGATCAGTGTACTATTGGAAAGACTTAGAGAAGAAAGTGATGAAACAGATTCCCGTAAACCGTTGTATTTACTTTTAGTAAGATACCATGTTGAATAACGGGTTAACTCTAAATCAATAGTTGATTTATCGTCAACACGCGTACCTCCTGTAAGAGAAGAAGAATTCGTTTTCACCAATAGAGAAGCGTTGTTTTCAGCTTTTAACAACAAATCACCAGAAATCTTTGTTTCATCAGATAATTCAAGAACACCTTCAGCCCTATAGCCTCTATTCCCCTTCGCATAAATCGCAATACCATCTAGAACTGTCATATTTGTCTGTGATAAATAAACAAAAGCCTTCCCCGTGAGAAATTTTTGGGTTTCTAAAACTTTTTCATCATCTCGTTGCCTAGTCATCTTAGCAAGCTCTTCTGGAGCTAAAACATTAAAATACAGACCATGTACTCCCTCCCCTTTCACAGAAATACCGTTTTTTTCTATCTTAATACTTGTATTCTTAAATCCATCTGGCGAAACATACTTTTGAATTAATTTGCCATTGTTGTCTACATAACCTGAGAAATTTTTAATCACGAATGCATGCATATTGTTAAGATGAATAAAACCTTTTTTCAAATAAACATCACCCCCTTGAAAAACCTCAAAAGCTTCCGGCAATACCCCCATAGCGCCATCACCATCTGTTCTAGCTTCCTCCCTCCTTCCTTGCCCCGTAATACCCATAGTATCAAGAATATAGCGCCCCCCAAACCGAGTTGAAAATGAGCCAATCTGATTAAAATTAACAGTACCTTCTGACATTTTAACCATTGCATTAAAACCACTCATAATACCGATCCCTTTTACCTTCAAATTATCTGGCTCAATATCGATATTCACACTCTCTAAAGCAATATCCGTTTCTTTCCCCCATGCATAAATAACATGTGAAGCACCCTTAATTTCCCCTACTGTCATACTAATAACTGCATTTTGGGCACGAAGAGCAGGTATGTCCTTGAAATCCGCAAATGTTAGATTAAGTTTTCCACCATTTCTTACATACGCCCCATAGGCAGATATTTTATCTGAATTATCGCCATAAACTGTTATCTGAGAGGCATTAACAACAGTGCCATCTTTTTCTACATATATAGCTGCAATAGGCGCAGCCTCCTGAGAATTTTTTAAGTAATAAACTTTATCTGCGAGAAAGTGTGTTTTTCTATCATCGCATTTATAAAATGCCTCTACTGCATCACTTGAAGATCCTGCAGCATTAACATAAGTAACCTGAAAAAAATAAATAATAGCTGTTGTAAAATTATATAAAAATGCATGTTTGTAAAATACATTTATCACCATTCTTCCTTACCCCTATTTATTAACGAAGAACAATCACATAATGTATATTACAAACTTCTTAAAATAAAATAAATATACGATAAATAGTTAATTTAATTATTAATATAACACTTATATACTTATATATAAATTATTCTATATTTCATGGATAACTAAAAATAATATTGTAATCTACCAGAAAAGCTCATTCCAGAAAATCCTGCTTTTGTCAGTCTATGCTGATAATTTATATCTCCATGAAGTACAAATTCCGAAGATAATTTGGCATTAAAACCAAGCCCCGCTTCTAAAGAAGAACCAAAATCACCTAACTGGAAATCATTTTTAAATGACACAAACTGTCTATCTTCAAAACTACGCATAAGATAAAGCTTACCATAGAAAGAAATAACACGCCCCTCTTCAAAGGGCGCAAGAAACTTAGTTAAACGCCCACCAGCACGTGCCATCCATTGATTAAATTTTCCCATATCAACATCAAGACTATCAATATCACGCACACCATCAAACTGAAGATGCTGATAAATAAGCTGAAGCTGTGGATCAAAAACAAAACCATTACGCCCTATTGCAAATGTTTTACCACTGGTTAAAAAAGCACTTGACTGTTTACCCTTTAATGTTGCGACCTTTCCCCGTGCAAGAGTGAAAACATCACCCCTAAACAGGCCGTAAGATAACAGCCCATCCATATAAAAACCCGCGTCATGTTGCAGACTTCCATAAGCAGCTACGGACCATTTATCAAATGGACTCTTTTTGCTTTGTTCAACATTTAGAGGATGAAGAGAAAGGTTTCCATAAGTTCCTGTGACCCCAAAGAATATGCAACTCTCTGAACTCTCAATTTCTTTCAGCAAAACGCCTGCTTCCAGTGCACTATAATCGAGTTCTGCTCCATAGCCATATTCAAAAGCAGAAAGATTTGAAGCATAGTGGTAACTTCCACTATAACCACGGATAAAAAATGCTGGATTTTCATCACTTTTCAAAAAACCTCCAGAAAAACTTCGCATTGCCTTCAATTTTTTATTTTGAGAGGCAAGATCCATCAAGCCAGTATGAAATAAAGCATTTGGTAAGAGGAGATAAGTTGGTAACTGTGGAACAACCGCTCTAATTCTTGGCTCGGGCTGAATATCAAGCCTAACAGGAACAAACACAACTGGTGTAGGTTCAACTGGAACAGGCGGAGTGGGGACAGGATCTGTAGGTATAGGATCGCTTGGATCAGAGAGCTCAGACGGAGTAGGTGTTTGTGTAACAACTGGAGGGGGAGAAGCTGAAGAATCTACCGACGCAGAGGACTCAGAAGCTGAAGGATCTGTAGGTGTAGGTAATGGGGTGGGCACAGAACCTGTAGATGAAGGATCACCTAGCTCCGAGGGTGCAGACAGAGAAGATGCAGGTGTAACGGCTGGAGATGGAGGAGTGGGTGCCGGATCTTTAGAGGAAGGTTCTACTGACTTAGATAACACAGATGCAGAAGGCTCAGAACTAACAGAAGTAGATGGCACAGACAGCTCAAACGGAGAAGACGTAACCGGAGCAGATAGCTCCAGCATAGGTTCTACAGGGAAAGATCTAACTAAATCAGACGGCGATGCAGGCATCGATTGTTTAGGTAAAGTTTCAACTGAAACAGAAGGAGATGGTATAGGCTTAAGGTCAACAGGAGCAGATGGCACAAGCGACTCGGACGAAAGAGGTGTAGAGGAAACGGTTGGAACAGGTGTAGAAATACCCTCCATAGAAGAAAGCTCAGTTGAAAAAGACAACTCATCTGAAGAAACCGTAGGTGGAGCAGACGGCATAGGTAATTCAGGCATGGGAGCCAGAGAAGGAGGTGTAACTGAATCAGATGGTGCAGATATGGATTCTATATGGGAATTTTCAACTGGAGAAGATAGCTCCAACACAGGTTCTACAGAAAAAGATCTAGCTAAATCAGACGGCGATGCAGGCATCGATTGTTTAGGTAAAGTTTCAACTGAAGTAGAAGGAGATGGTATAGACTTAAGGTCAACAGGAGCAGATGGTACAGACGACTCGGATGAAGGAGGTGTAGAGAAAACAGTTGGAACAGGTGTAGAAATACCCTCCGTAGAAGAAAGCTCGGTTGAAAAAGACGACTCATCTGAAGAAATCGTAGGTGGAGCAGACGGCATAGGTGGTTCAGGCATGGGAGCCAGAGGAGGAGGTGTAACTGAATCAGATGGTGTAGGTATAGATTCTATATGCGAAGTTTCAACTGTATCAGTAGAAAGCAATGGTACAGATGTAGAATCGACAGGAGGAGAGGACGGTAAAGATACTTCAACAAAAGGAGGCGTAGATGGAGTGGAAGTAAGATCCGTATGAACAGGTTCAATAGTCTTAGTTTCAGAAGAATCAACTTTGGAACTCACATAAATACCTTCAAGGCGAAAATCCCAAAAGTCTCCATTGCCTGCAACTAATCTATTCTTGGGATCTGCTTTTCCAGAAGAAGAACTTGGACCATAAGCACGAAGATGGTATTGATAAGGAAAACTACCTATTGTAACATACCCACTGGCAAGTTGAAAAGAATCTTCACACGCGTACCCAGAAACTTGAACAAGTGAAACACTTTCACTTCCTTTATCACGCACTTCTTTTTTTGATTTTTCGGAAAAACCTTCCACTTGGAGAAGTGTAGTCTCCCCCGAGACATCACCATAAATCAAAATACGATCAACTTTTTGAGTATCAAATGAACCATCGTCATTCAAAAATGCACCGAGCTTAATCCGAGAATTACCCTGTGCACTATATGCATCCTTAAGGACTAGTCCGTATAATGCTATCAACTCACCTTGTTTACTTATATCATCTATATCATCTATAATCGTTTTTTTTCCAATACGCAGTGTTTGATAATTATTGGATATACTATTAAAAACAATAGTACTGTCTGAAAGACTTATATATGAGACGGATGTATCTATAGAAATACCTTCTTGTGAATCTTCGTTTTTACTTTGGATGAGATAATATTTACTTTGGGTAAGATACCATGTCGAGCCACGCGTTAACTCCAAATCAACAGTAGATGTATCTTCAACACGAATATCTCCTGTAAGCGTAGTGTCACTAGCTTTTACGGTTATAAAGGAGTCGTATTGAGCTTTAAATAACAAATCACCAGAGATTCTGGTTCCTTCCGATAATTCAAGAGTAGCTTCAGCTCCCAAACCATCAGGCCCCGTAGCATAAATAGCAATACCATCTGGAACTGTAAGAGACGTCTTTGACAAATAAACTGATGCAGTTCCCAGAACAATTTTTTCTGTTTCTGAACGTTTTTTATCATCTATATTCAACATATCAGCCCATCGATCTGAATCTAATGTATCAAAGTACAGACCATGTACCCCCATCCCGTGCACAGAAATATTTGATCTCTCAATATTAATATTTGTTTTCTTAAATTCATCTGATGAACCATAACTCTGAATTAGCTTGCCATTTTCATAGGCATAACCTAAAAAATTTGTAATCAAGAAGCCATGCATATCAGTAAGCAGAATAGAACTATCCCTCAAATGAACAGCTCCCCCTTGAGATATGTCAAAAGCTTCAGGTAATTTGTCGACATTTTCATTATCAACTATAGCAGTGTATTTTTCTCCTTTTCCCTCAACTTTCATGGTATCGAGAAGATACTTCCCCCCAAATTTTGTTGAAAATGCGCCAATCTCATTAAAAGTAACGGTGCCACCTGACATCCTAACAAATGCATCAAGACCACTTACAATCCCTATACCCTTTGCATTCAAATTGTCTGGTTTAATCTCAACATTTACACGAACTAACGCAATATCCGTCTCTTTTCCCGATGCATAAATAGCGTGCGAAGTTCCCTCAATCTTCCCGTCGTTCATTTGAATAACTCCATTGAGAGCACGAAGACCGGGAGTATCCTTAAAATTTGAATCCGTTAGAATAAGCTTTCCGCTATCTTTTACGAATGCACCATATTGAGATATTTCATCTGGATTACTACCCGTAACAGTTATACGAGACGCATTAACAATTGTGCCTTGCTTTCCTACATATATAGCAGAAACCGATTTACCTTTAGAAGCGTTTAGAAAATCATAGGTTTTATTTTTGATTACGTGCTTCTTACCATCACTGCATGTATAAAACTGAGCCTCTGAATCACACGAAACTCTAGAAGCGTTAGAATTCGCACTAACAACCACGATTGGAAAAAAAGAAACAGCAGCTGTTGTAAGAGTATATAAAAACTTATAACTTTTAAATATATTAGCCATAACTCTATTGCAACCCCTCATCCCTTATATAAAATAAGATAACACCTGCAATAACACTAAGTTAAGCATTTGAAGAATGAGAAGTATAAAACTTAAATATTCGTTTTATACTTCATATAAAATTCTATACTTGTGTAAAACTTACCTTATAATTTATGGTTATCTAAAACTGATAGCGAAGCCCCCCAGAAAAACTGACTCCAGAAAAACCAGCCTTGGTCAGCTTATGCTGATAAGTCACATCTCCATGCAAAGCAAACTTTGAAGACAATTGAGCATTAACACCCAATCCAGCTTCTAGAGAAGAACCAAAAGCTCCCAATTGGAATTTATCTCCAAAATGCACAAATTGTTTTTCTCCCAAATTATGAGCAAGATGAAGCTTCCCATTGAAAGAAACAATACGCCCTTCCTCAGATGCAGCAAGAGTTTTTGTTAAACGTCCACCAACACGTATCACCCACTGGTCGGGCTCTTTCATCTCAATATCAAAACCGTCGACATCAGATGCCTTATCAAATCGTAAATTTTGATAAATAACCTGAATTTGCGGATCAAAAACAAAACCCTTATGTCCTGTCATAAACGCTTTACCAACAGTCAATGAAGCACTCAGAGGATGGCTCTTTAATGTTGCAGTCTTGCCCCTTGCAAGGGTGAGAACATCACCTTTCAACAAACCATAAGAGAAAAGACCATCGATATAAAAGCCAGTATCATGCTGTATGCTACCATATGCGGTAGCAATCCATTTATCAAATGAACTCTTTTGGCTTTGGTCCACATCTTGAGGCTGGAGAGAAAGTTTGCCATAAGTTCCCATAACCCCAAAGGATAGAGTATGGTGTGCACTCTCAACTGCTTTTAATAAAATCCCTGCTTCTACAGCACTATAATCAAGATTGCCTCCATAGCCATATTCAAGATCGGAAAGATCTGAGGCATAATGATGATTTCCCCCGTAACCACGCACAAAAAAGGCAGTTTTTTTACCACTGTCCAAAAGATCTTCAGAAGATGCACGCAGTATTGCCAGCTGTTTGTTTTGATTACTAATATCCATCAAGCCAGCATGAAACAAAGCATTTGGCAAGAGCAGATAAGTCGGAACTTGTGGCACAACTGCCTGAATTTCCATTTCAGGATAAAAGATAGAAGCCTCAGAATCAGCTACAATATGATTATGACCAACTCTAGATCCAATAGAACGAGGTGTACGGCGACGAGACACATCATTTGTCAACTGAGTACGACGCTGATGAGAAAGTTTCTCAACATACACAGCTTCAAGACGGAAATCCCAAAAATCTCCATTACTATTCCCTGATTTTTGTTGAGCCAATTTTTTCTCATCTTTTGCTTTTCCAGGAGAAGAGCTTGGGCCATAAGCACGCAGACTATATCGGTAAGGTGCCCCTCTTAGAGCTACGTAATTAGTCGCTAGTTTAAAGGAATCTTCCGCAGCATTTCCATAAACTTGAATAATTGAAACACTGTGTGTATCTCTTTGCGTATCTTGGCTATGGCGTTTTCTTTTTCTTGAATTTGCTGAAATATCCACAACATGTACTTTGGTTTTTCCATAAACATTACCATAGATTAAAAGTTTATCAGCCTTTACCCCCTTATTTTGACCATCTGTAGCAAGAGATGCATTTACAAAAAGGCGCGCATTCCCTTCTGCAATGTAATGATAATTTACGGCATCATCACCTAATTTTCCGATATGAAGTGTCTGATAATGAGCATCTTTCGGTTTCTGAAAAACAATAGAACTGTCAATGAGCCTCATAAATGAAACAGACGAATCTGTAGATTTTGAATCCTTCCTATTATTGTTTCCTGGCGTCACAGTCCATTGCGATTTATTAGATAACTCAAGTTCGACATAAGAATTATCATCAACGCGTGCTCCCCCTGCAAGAAAAGAAGCATTTGCGTCAATTGCCACATATGAGTTATTCTTAACCTCTAATAATCGGTTAGCAAAGATACGTGAACCATCCGATACAGTAATATAGGGATATCTTCTAGCATCATCGACATAAATAGCTGTACCATCTGGAACTTTAAGGACAGTGTTCTTGAACTGCAGTTCCCCTAATTTTACCAATAACTCTCCTTCTACATATTTCCCTTCTAAGGGACTTCCCCAAAAATACAGACCCCGAGCCTTACTCCCCTTAATAAGAATATTTGAATTCTTAACAACAAACTCAGACATATTTGCTGGAAAACCATTATCAAAAAAAATTGGTCGTGTACTTTCACCTATTAAGCCATAGATATCAGTAACATCAATCTTCCCATTAATAACAAAAAGATGGTCACTTGAGTGTATCCCAAAAACTGCACGAGATAGATCCCCACCCTGTGTCTTTTGACCACTTCCAGTAAAGGAAAAATTCTCTACCGTATCATCCGTCCCACGTGCGTTAAACACCTCTACTGTAATCATTTTAGAGTTTCTAAATTTCAAAGTCTTATTAGATATTGAATTTTCCATCTTTCCAGACTCAAGAACTGTTTCCCTAGAATCTTGGAAATCAGTAACCTGAACAGAACCTGTATCAACAGCCTGTGTCTGAAATCTTCCATCACCCCCATGCTTCCCATCAAAACTACATGGATACGACTTAAAAAGGGAATCACACGAAAGCTTAAAATTCTGCGCATAAGTACCTATATTGGGTACAAAGAAAAAAACAGACGTTGTTAGAGCACATAAACATATATGGTGTTTTAAGACTTTAATCATAATCTACTATAAACTTTCTTTTCTCACTCTTATTAAAAACCGAGGGAACATGTCCACTTATTGCCTCATTATGTTCTTGTCGTATAATTCGTTTTGGATGGAGTGTAAAGTCAAAATCAAAGAAAAAACATAATAAAGTCACGATTTGTGCTTGTTATTTTCAAAAAGTGGGGACCAAAGAAAAAAGATAAATTTATCAAAAAAGCAATTATCCCAAAAATAGTTTTAGTAGGTTTGCACGAATGAGGATAAATCACAATGTGGCAAGGATCTTTGAGAGTATTGAGCACAAAATTTGATCTCATTTTTAAGAAGAAAAACTTCAAAACAACTAAAAAATCCAAATAAAAAGCGCATTAAAAACGAATAAAATATCTTTCTTCAAAAATACTAAGCAAAATAAAACTTTTTAAGAAAGAGAAAAAGCCACAAGCTGTGCTTGTGGCTTTTAAAAGAATTAGTCAAAAACATGACGCAACTAAAACTGATAGCGCAAGCCCCCAGAAAAACTGACTCCAGAAAAACCAGCCTTTGTGAGCTTGTGCTGATAAACAAGATCACCATGAAAGGCAAACTTTGAAGACAATCGAGCATTAACACCCAATCCAGCTTCCAGCGAAGAACCAAAAGCTCCCAATTGAAAAGCATCTTTGAAATGCACAGTTTGTTTTTCACCAAACCCATGGGTAAAATGAAGCTTCCCATTAAAGGAAACAACACGCCCTTCCTCAGATGCAGCAAGGGTTTTTGTTAAACGTCCACCAACACGCATCACCCACTGGTCGGGCTTCTTCATCTCAATATCAAAACCGTCGATATCAGATGCCTTATCAAATCGTAAATTTTGATAAACAATCTGAATTTGCGGATCAAAAACAAAACCTTTCTGTCCTGTCATAAACGCTTTACCAACAGTCAATGAAGCACTCAGAGGATGGCTCTTTAATGTTGCAGTCTTGCCCCTTGCAAGGGTGAGAACATCACCTTTCAACAAACCATAAGAGAAAAGACCATCGACATAAAAACCAGCATCATGCTGCATGCTACCATATGCGGTAGCAGTCCATTTATCAAATGAACTCTTTTGGCTCTGTTTAACATCTTGAGGCTGGAGAGAAAGTTTGCCATAAGTCCCCATAACCCCAAAAGATATGGCACTGTCAGCATTTTCAATTGTTCTCAGCAAAATGCCCGCCTCTATAGCATTATAGTTAAAATCACCTCCGTAGCCATATTCAAGGGCAGACAAATCTGAAGCATAGTGGTAACTTCCGCCATAACCACGGAAAAATGAAGCAGGATTTTCACGAATTTCTAACATGCCACTAGAAGTCGTCCGCAAGGTCTCTAACTGTTTATTTTGATTATTAATATCCACCAAACCGGCATGGAATAAGCCATTTGGTAAGAGAAGATAAGTCGGAACTTGCGGAACAACAGATCTTACAGCCTTTTGAGGAAGAACAGACCCAGCCTCAAGAGCAACACCCTCAGAAGATACTGGAACAATATCCGTAACAGGAATATCTGCAGGAGGTGTACGCTTAAGAGCGGTAGGACTATGTTTACCATCACCAAACATTGCAGGTGTGCTAGGTGTGACAGATGCAGAACTTCTAGATGAACTAGAGATACTCGGAATATTAACAACAGAAGATCCGGAAGATTCAGCTCTCCCCAACTCAAGAGTTTCGAAAGGCTCTTCTTCATAATCACTAGAATAGTCAAAACTAGGATAACTAGGAACATAACCACTTTCATAATCATCCGCACCTATATCTTCATTTGCATCTAATTCCGAAGATATCATAGGTAAAGAAGCTTGAACTAAAGCAGTAGACACCTCATTCTCAGATGTGTCAGATCTCCCAAGACCAGCAGACAAAGGACCTCTAGAGACAGCAACGCTAGATGAAGGATTTTCTGTAGGCAAAGAGGTCAAAGAATCCGCAGAGGCAACATATTCCCCCATATTAGCCAAATCAGCTCTCCCCAACTCAAGAGTTTCGAGAGGTTCTTCTCCATAATTACTAGGATAGAGATAAATATGACCATCCTCATCTATCTCTGCATCTTCATCTAATTTCAAAACCATCAAAGGTGAAGGAGATGGAACTAAAGCAGTAGACACCTCATCCTCAGATGTGTCAGATCTCCCAAGACCAGCAGACAAAGAACCTCTAGAGACAATAGAAGGCGCAGAGCCTGAAGAAAATGAATTACCTCGAGGAGGAACAGCAGCTGCAGCCCCATTAAAAGACGTGGAAACAGGAGAGACAACATATTCGTTTTCTAAACGAAAATCCCAAAAATCGTCTCCTTCACCTGCAACTAATCTTTGAGAAGGATCCGCTTTCCCTAAATCAGAGCTTGGTCCATAAGCACGGAGTCTGTACTTATAAGGCGAATTTTTCAACGTAACATAATCACCCTCCAACCGAAAAGAACTCTCCTCTGCCTTTCCAGAAACCTGAATAATTGAAAGACTTTCATTATTTCCACCCCTCCCCGTAGATTCCTTTGGACTTCCTGAAACAGCTTGCACATGTACTGTTGTTATTCCAGAAACATCACCATTAATCAAAACACGATCGGTCTTTTGATTTTCTTTAGAACCACCACTATTCAGATATGTGTTAAGATAAATGTGCGCACCATCCTGCGCCTTATAAACCTCACCTGTTCCTTTTCCAATGCGGAGTGTTTGATAATCATTAATTGTATCGGATTCTGATTTTTCAAAAACAATAGAAGAACCATCAATAAGATGTATCAATGAAATCGATGAATCACCTATAGAGCTAGAAGCTTGCACGTTTTTAGCTTGTGGTCGCTTTAAAGTCCATTTTGATCCTCCACTCAACCGAAATTCAGCATGAGAATTTTCATCAATACGAGCCCCCCCTAAAAGGGTAGAATTCTTTGTAGAGACAACCTCCACAAAAGAACCATCCTCAAGCTTCAGCAATAAATCTCCAGAAAGTGTAGAATTTTGAAGTATAATAGAACCAGCAGATTTTCTGCTATAAATAGCCGCACTATTTGGAACCGTAAACTTAGTATCCTGTAAATAAACATCCCCGCGCAGTAATGCACCTCCTTGCCACAACCATTCGGGTGAACTGCTCTCCCACAAATCATTAAATTTTTCTTCATTATTCTTCTTTTCTAGATCGTTAAACTGGTTATATTGGTACTTTCGCTTATCAAAAAGAACACCATAAGATGTATAACCCTCCACTACAACATTGGAATGAAAAAAATCAATATGGCTAAGAATTCCCAGAAATGAGACGCCATGGGCATTAGAAACCTTAACAGTGCCTTTGTTAAAACGGATACGGCCAGAAGTCTTGAACATCTGAAAAACTGAATTCATACTATTGTTATTTACATTCGGCGCCTGACTACTCTTTTGGATTATAGAAACGTCCTTTAAAAAAACTTGCCCTCCTTCGCTTGTTTGAACTGCGACACCATTTGTAAAGTCAATTGCTCCTTTTTCTATCTTAACGTCTCCCCATGTATCGGCCACTATACCATACTTCCAAGAGCTATTATCCAAACTATCACTACTTGAAGCCTCCTTAATAGTTATATCCTTCCCTATAATCACTGTCTTATCTCCAAATGCTTCTATAGCTACTTCGTTTTCACCAGTTATCTGATAAGTTTTCTTGGAAATGGAGTGCGTTGCACCATCCTTGCACCGATAAGATGAAGCATTTACATCACATGAAAAATTATTCTTACCATTTTCCGCCTTACCACCACCAACATCATTAGCTTGTACCGCATGATTAGTGCCATTATCGTTTTCCACTTTAGCACCTGCATTGTGCACAAAAAAAAGAACAGCTGTTGTGACAGCACATAATGAAAGATGATTTTTAAATACTTTTACCATAATCATACCATAATTTCTTTTCACTACTTGATTTAAAGAACTCACACCTTGCTAGATTAACCAGCAAAATTGCTTTACTAAGAGCCACAGCTAACACATTATGTTTAGATAGTCGCGTGTTATTAGTTTAATTTGTGTTTTATGTAAGTTCAAAATAAGAAATTACTAAAAAGAAAATTATCCAAAACATAGTTTTAGTAAGTTTGCACGAATGAGGATAATTCACAATGCGGCAAGGATCTTGGAGAGTATTGATCACAAAATCTAATCTCATTTTCAAGAAGAAAAACTTCAAAACAACTAAAAAATCCAAATAAAAAGCGCATTAAAAACGAATAAAATATCTTTCTTCAAAAATGCTAAGCAAAATAAGAAAGAGAAAAAGCCACAAGCACAGCTTGTGGCTTTTAAAAGAATTAGTCAAAAACATGACGCAACTAAAACTGATAGCGCAAGCCCCCAGAAAAACTGACTCCAGAAAAACCAGCCTTTGTGAGCTTGTGCTGATAAACAAGATCACCATGAAAGGCAAACTTTGAAGACAATCGAGCATTAACACCCAATCCAGCTTCCAGCGAAGAACCAAAAGCTCCCAATTGAAAAGCATCTTTGAAATGCACAGTTTGTTTTTCACCAAACCCATGGGTAAAATGAAGCTTCCCATTAAAGGAAACAACACGCCCTTCCTCAGATGCAGCAAGGGTTTTTGTTAAACGTCCAC
The DNA here is from genome assembly GCF_046245125.2 of Bartonella heixiaziensis. Classification (GTDB taxonomy): domain Bacteria; phylum Pseudomonadota; class Alphaproteobacteria; order Rhizobiales; family Rhizobiaceae; genus Bartonella; species Bartonella heixiaziensis. The sequence continues at coordinate 1,475,471 of NZ_CP176404.1, forward strand.
CAACACGCATCACCCACTGGTCGGGCTTCTTCATCTCAATATCAAAACCATCGACATCAGATGCCTTATCAAATCGTAAATTTTGATAAACAATCTGAATTTGCGGATCAAAAACAAAACCCTTATGTCCTGTCATAAACGCTTTACCAACAGTCAATGAAGCACTCAGAGGATGGCTCTTTAATGTTGCAGTCTTGCCCCTTGCAAGGGTGAGAACATCACCTTTCAACAAACCATAAGAGAAAAGACCATCGACATAAAAACCAGCATCATGCTGCATGCTACCATATGCGGTAGCAGTCCATTTATCAAATGAACTCTTTTGGCTCTGTTTAACATCTTGAGGCTGGAGAGAAAGTTTGCCATAAGTCCCCATAACCCCAAAAGATATGGCACTGTCAGCATTTTCAATTGTTCTCAGCAAAATGCCCGCCTCTATAGCATTATAGTTAAAATCACCTCCGTAGCCATATTCAAGGGCAGACAAATCTGAAGCATAGTGGTAACTTCCGCCATAACCACGGAAAAATGAAGCAGGATTTTCACGAATTTCTAACATGCCACTAGAAGTCGTCCGCAAGGTCTCTAACTGTTTATTTTGATTATTAATATCCACCAAACCGGCATGGAATAAGCCATTTGGTAAGAGAAGATAAGTCGGAACTTGCGGAACAACAGATCTTACAGCCTTTTGAGGAAGAACAGACCCAGCCTCAAGAGCAACACCCTCAGAAGATACTGGAACAATATCCGTAACAGGAATATCTGCAGGAGGTGTACGCTTAAGAACGGTAGGAGTATGTTTACCATCACCAGATGTTTGAACATATTCATTTTCTAGGCGAAAATTCCAAAATTTTCCACCATTCTGAACAAATTTCTGTCTAATATGCTCTTGCTCTACAGTAGCTTTTGGGGAGTAAGAACGAAGAACATATTTATAAGGTGCCCCATTCAGTGCAACATACTGGCCATTCAATTGAAAAGAATCAAGACATGCATTCCCATAAACCTGAATAATCGGAACACTATGAGCATTCTCACTGTTACCTTCTCCTACGTTGCCCGAAACGCCCTGTACATGTACTATCGTTTTTCCCTTAACATCACCATGAATTACAAGCCGATCAGTTACTTGACTATCACTCGTATCATTGGGATTTAAACGTGCATTCAAGAGAATCCAAGGATCACCAAATGCCTCATAAACAATACCTTCCCCTTTTCCAATACGGAGTGTTTGATAATCATTAATTGTATCGGATTTTGATTTTTCAAAAATAATAAAACTATTATCGAGATCGACCGACGAAATAAATGAATAATTACCTAATTGAGAACCAGAAGAAGCAGAATCTGGCATTTTTTTATATTTTGGCCGCGATAAAATCCATTTTGACTTATTTTGTAATCTTAGCGTAGCAGTAGCATTTTCATCAACATGAGTTCTCCCTATAAGAGTAGAAGCATCAGCTATAATCTTTACAGTGGAATTTTCCTCAGCCCTCAGTAATAAATCTCCAGAAATTTTTGAATCTTGTGAAAACTTAATTATACTATAAAACTTAGTGCTATAAAGAGCTGCACTGTTTGGAACGGCAAAAACTGTCTTTATTAAATTGATCCGCGCTTGAGGAGGGGAAGTTTTTTTTGACTCGTCATTAAGTAGCTTCTCCTCCCCCAAAAAGCGCATACCATAAAATGTATTACCTTTCACTGTAATAGTAGAGTTTTTAATATCAGCCTGACTCTCATTACCTTCCTGCAATAAAAGGCCATGGGCATTGACAACATCAACACCACCGTTAGAAAACTCAACAAAACCACCTTGGAGTATATGAAAAGCTGAATTATTGTTATAATTTTCTGCATTCATCATTTGGTGGCCCTCATCTGTAATAGAAGCACCATTTGAAATAAAATGTCCTTTTCCTTTTACTTTAACTCCAACACCACCAGTCGTAATCTTTGTATTAGTTAAATAAACGGAACTGCTAGAATCGCTCACATCGCGAACTATAGAAATACCAGTCTCCATTGCATCAATTGACCCACCGAACAGTGTAACGGTCCCCCCCTTATGAGCTTTCACTCCCACTAAAATATTACGCAAAGCCGAATTATTCAAAGAGAGTCCTGCTGTGTTCGATACCTTTACCCCATACTGCAAAAAGTCTTTTTCCGAATTACCATTTGCACTCAACGTACCATTAACCTTTATATTATTACCTCTAACATTTGTACCTTTCTCAGATACCTCTATGGCTGCATCAATACCATTAGGCATTTTATTTGTTAATGAATAAAATTTATTAGAAATTTCATGCACTGCACCATCGTTGCACCGATAAAATGGAGCACTTTCATTACATGAAACTTGATTTTCACCATTTTCCGCCATAGCATTCACAATAGCATTAGCTTGTACCGTATTATTAGTGGCATTATTCCTTTCCACTTTAGCACCTGCATTGTGCGCAAAAAAAAGAACAGCTGTTGTGACAGCACATAATGAAAGATGACTTTTAAATACCTTTACCATAATTCTACCATAATCCCTTTTCTACCATCTGATTAAAAGGCCCCACACCTTGCCAAACTATCCTAACCAAGAGAAGCAATTTAACACATTGTATTAAAAATATTAAATCATATTAATGCGATTTGTGTTTTATGTAAATTTGAAATAAGAAATCACTAAAGAAACAGTGATCTAAAAATAGTTTTAGTAAGTTTGTATGAATAGAACAAATCTTTATGAAACAGGAGTTTGGAAAACTGTCGATCACAAAAACTGATCGAGTTTCCCATGAATACAAACTTCAAAAAAACTAAAAAGATCCAAATAAAAAGCGCATTAAAACACGTAAAATATCTCTCTTAAAAAGAGCCAGGCAATATAAACTTTTTAAGAAAGAGAAAAAGCCACAAGCTGTGCTTGTGGCTTTTAAAAGAATTGTTCAAAAACATAACAAAACTAGAAATGATAACGCATTCCACCAGAAAAACTAGTACCAGAAAAACCAGCCTTAGTTAGCTTATGCTGATAAACCAGATCACCATGAAGTACAAATTTTTGAGACAATTGAGCATTAAAACCTAATCCCGTTTCTAGCGAAGAACCAAAAGCTCCCAGCTGAAAAGCATCTTTAAAATGCACAAATTGTTTTCCTCCAAAACCATGCGCAAGATGGAGTTTGCCATAGAACGACACAACACGTGCCTCATCGGCTGCAGCAAGAGTTTTTGTTAAACGCCCACCAACACGTGCCACCCACTGATCAAGTTTGCCCATATCAATACCAAAGTTATCAATATCACGGGCCTTATTAAACTGAAGACGCTGATAAACAACCTGAACTTGTGGATCAAAAGCAAAACCTCTATCCCCTATCATAAATGCTTTACCAGCAGTTAATGAAGCGCTTAGAGGATTTCCCTTTAACGTTGCAGCCTTTCCACGTGCAAGTGTAAGGACATCACCCCTAAACAGACCATAGGATAAAAGACCATCAGCATAAAAGCCTGTATCCCACTGCATACCACCATATGCCGTAACTGCCCATTTATCAAAAGTGCTTTTTTGGCTCTGTTTAACGTCAAGAGGCTGTAGAGAAAATCTTTCGTAAGATCCTATCACCCCAAAAGAAGTGGCGCCATATGCATTTTCAATTGTGTTCAATAAAACACCTGCCTCTATAGCATTATAATCAAGCTCACCTCCATAACCATATTCAAGCGCGGAAAGATTTGAGCCATAACGGTGACGACCACCATAACTCCGCACAAAAAAGGCAGGATTTTCACGAATTTCTAACATGCCATTGGAAGCAGTTCGCAAAGCTTCTAACCGCTTACCTTGATTGCCAATATTCATCAATCCTGCATGAAACAAAGCATTTGGCAAGAGCAGATAAGTCGGAACTTGTGGAACAACATCCTTAACTTCCGGCTTAGGAAGAGGATAAGGTTCCGGAGCTGGTCTTGGATAAGGTTCTGGTCCCGGAATTGGACCCGGTCCAGGTGCTGGTCTAGGCTCAGGTCCAGGTCCAGGACTAGGATCTGGTTCAGGTTTAGGTCCAATATATCTATTTTCGAGACGAAAATCCCAAAAATTTCCGCTACCTTTTACCAATCTCTGAGCAGGATCCGCTTCTCCCAAACCAGACGCTGGACCATAAGCATAAAGCCTATACTGATAAGGTGTTCCATGCAGCGCAACATAATCACCATCCAACTGAAAAGAATCCTTCTCTGCCTTTCCAGAAACCTGAATAATTGAAATACCTTGATTATTTCCACCACTCCCTGTAGATCCCCCTAGACTTCCTGAAACAGCTTGCACATGTACTGTTGTTATTCCAGAAACATCACCATCAATCAAAACACGATCGGTCTTTTGATTTTCTTTAGAACCACCACTATTCAGATATGTGTTAAGATAAATGTGCGCACCATCCTGCGCCTTATAAACCTCACCTGTTCCTTTTCCAATGCGGAGTGTTTGATAAGTGTAATTCTGATCAGGTTTTGATTTTATAAACTTAATAGTACTATCACCCATAAGGCTTAGTAATGAAACAGATGAATCAGCTGTCCAACCAACTCCATGCGGCTCTCTTTGTTGCTTTTGTTGTAAAATCCATGTCGAACCAGCACCAAAATAAAGTTCAGCATTAGAATTCTCATCAACATAAGCACTTCCCTCAAGAGTAGAAGCACTTGCTAAAACTTTCACTAAAGCACCCTTATCAACTCTTAACAATGAACGTCCAGAAAGAGTACTTTGCATTAAATTGACAACTCCAAAAGTTTTGTCAGTACTATGAATAGCTACACTATCTGGAACGAAAAACATCGTTTTTCTTATATTAATGGCCTCCAATCTAGGTGACTTTTTTTCCTCATTTGAATCCTCGTTATCCAAATCTTCACTCCCCGGTTTTTCTCCCCGAAAATAGATACCGTAGGATTTGTCTCCATTCACTGTAACAGAAGAAGATGTAATATTAACCTCAGTTACACGATTATTCTTTAACAATTCTCTATTTGGCGGAAGCGAATTAAAAGTAGCTACAGTGTTTTCTGATAATATGCCATGAGCATCAGTGACATCAACAATCCCCTTAAAATCAACAGAACCACCTACATCCATTAAAAAAACCGCGTGATTTTTTTCCTTACTTCCCTTTCCAGTAATATTAACATCATCGAGCTTTACCTTCCCACCTAATGTCGAAGAAATCCCATGACCATTCGTAAAGTTAATTGATCCATCCCCCATCCAGATTTCTGAACGATCATAACTCAAAAGGCTTGCCTTCCCACCGCTTGTATTAATTTTTGTATCCTCTAAAAGAACAAATGCATTATCTATTGCCTCAACACCCTTCTTGCTTTCCGCAATAATTCCCTTTTCTACCTCAATTATTCCATTGCTAGCATAAAGAGCTGTACCTGCATTCTTGAGCTTCAAATTTTTTAAAACAATCTTGCCATCCTCTGATACAGAAACACCGCGTGTAAAAGATTTATCAGAAACTTCACTGCTAACAGTTATATTTTTTCCAACAACTTTTGTTCCCACCCCCTTTACTGTTATAGCAGTAACATTAGAGGGATAATTGGAAAAGTTCCTATGCGTAATCTTAAAAGATTTATCATCAATTATGTCCATTCCGCAGTTAAAACATAAATATGATTTATTCTCCCCTTCTAAACCCCAATGACCATATTTGACATAACCGCCTCCCTTCCCCTTATAACCACTATATCCACCAAGTTCATTACGATTACTCCCACTAAGTCTGTTAAGAACTTCATATCCATCGATATACCCGTTTGGGGGAAAGTTGATATTACCACGCATGATAGGGATTTCTCCCCCACCTGTCTGCCCATTGATTGGAATAACACTGATATCAACACCATCACTATAAGCTCCCCCCCCAACACTTGCACAAACCCCTATTCCGCTTTGGAGTAAAGAAAGGATAGCCGTTGTGAAAGTACATAAACATACATGATTTCTAAAAATCTTAATCATAGTTCCCTCGAAACTTCATTTCCCCTCTCATTGAAAATAAAAGCATCGATAAAAACATCTCGCTGAACACCCTAAAATACAAAAAAGGTGAAACCTAAAGAATGCATTTACTGCTCATTTGATTAGTGCAACGCATTATTCAAATAAATTCAGCGGCAAATTTTCTTGAAACAAAACGACCACTTATAAGTGAATAATAATTCTACGCACTTTATAGGTGTATAATACATTCTGTATTTCGTGTAAAGCAAAAATAAAATCAATGCGCGTAATTATTCAAAATTACAATCAAAAATTGTGAGATCAAAAGATTGATCAAAGATATAAGTGAAAAAAATGCCTGAATCAGTAACAACTAATTCTAAAAAAGCTCGCTTTAGGAGCATTAAACATATGGCGGATAAATCAGAAGCACCATAAAGTAGAATACTTTAAGATATTATACACAAACACTGAATCCCCTTGCCATTTAAATGGCCTAAAATAAAATCGATTACTGTATCGTATTATTATCACCAAAATTTAAAAAATTTCCCTTTAGCATAAAAGGGGTTGATTAAGGTCATCAACTGCTTTCACGTGCAAAATATAAAGGCAGCACACTGTGCTGCCTTTATATAAAGGGTACGGTACCGTACCTGATCTTAAAACTGATAGCGCAATCCCCCAGAAAAACTGGTTCCAGAAAAACCTGCCTTGGTAAGTTTATGCTGATAAACCAGATCACCATAAAGAGAAAACTGCGAAGACAATTTGGCGTTAAAACCCAATCCAGCTTCTAGCGAAGAACCGAAAGCACCTAATTGGAAAGAATCTTTGAAACGCACTGTTTGTTTTTCTCCAAAACCATGCACAAAATGAAGCTTACCATAGAAGGCAACAGCATTCATACCCTCAGATCCTGTAGGCGTCTTGATCAAACGTCCACCAACACGTGCCACCCACTGATCAAGTTTACCCATCTCAATGTCAAAGTGGTCAATATCACGGGCCTTACTAAACTGGAGATGTTGATAAACAACCTGAACCTGCGGATCGAGTACAAAACCTTCATACCCCGTTGCAAATGACTGACCACCAGTCAATGAAACACTGAGAGGGTTACCCTTCAACGTTGCAGTCTTACCCCTTGCGAGGGTGACAACATCACCTTTCAACAAACCATAGGAGAGAAGACCATCTACATAGAAACCTGCATCATGCTGCATGCTACCATACACCGTAGCAGTCCATTTATCAAAGGCACTTTTCTGACTTTGTTCAACATCCACAGGTTGCAGAGAAAGCTTTCCATAAGATCCCATAGCCCCAAAGGACATAGCAATGTCAGCGCTTTCGATCGTTTGTAACAAGATGCCAGCCTCTACACCATTATAGCTAAGATCTCCTCCGTAACCATATTCAATGACAGACAGATCCGAAGCATAACGGTAACTCCCACCATAGCCACGCAGATATAAAGCAGGATTTTCACGAATCTCTACCATTCCATTGAAAGTAGTCCGAAGTATTTCCAACTGCTTGTTTTGATTACTTATATCCATCAAACCAGCATGTAATATACTATTTGGTAAAGTCAGATAAGTCGGAACTTGCGGAACGACAGACCTTACACCTCGTTCGGAATGAGAAGATGATTCTACCATAGAGACAACATTTGCATCAAAACCACCAGACTTGACATACTGATTCTCTAAACGGAAATTCCAAAATGCCCCGCCATCCTTCATAAATCTCTGCTGAACATGTTCCTCTTTCGAAGTCATTTCTGGACCATAAGAACGAAGAGTATATTTGTAAGGTGAATTCCCCAGCGCGACATAATCACCATCCAGTCGGAAGGAATCTTTCTCTGCTTTTCCATAAACCTGAATAATGGAAACACTATGTGCTTTTTTAACGTCAGCCTTATCTTTTGCTACACTATCATCAGAAACACCGCGCACATGCACTATAGTTTTTCCAGAAACATCACCGTGAATCAAAAGCCTATCAGCCATTTGATCCTCTCTTGAATCATGGGGATTTAAACGTGCGTTGAGAAAAATTGAAGCATTACCAGAAGCACTGTAGACAATACCTCTTCCTTCTCCGATGCGAAGTGTCTGATACCCTAAATCTTCAGATTCTGAGGGTACAAACTCTATACTGCTATTTACAAGATTTACAGAGGAAACACACGAATCCATGCATTTTAAATCAAGAGCTTGCAAACCCTGATGCATACTTCTCTTTAGAAGCCACTCTGATCTATTAGTCAAATCTAATTGGGCATAAGAACTTTCATCAACACGCGCACCACCTGCAATAATAGAATTATCAACCGAAAGCGATATATTAGAATTATTCTCAGCTTTCAAAAGTAAGTCGCCAGAAAGAGTTGTTCTATTTTCCAAGAAAACACGACCACCAGAATTATTACCATAAACAGCTATATTTTTTAGGACTTCGAAATCTGTTCTTTTCAATGAAACCGTTCCCATTATGCCTATAGGTGTTTTTTTCTGTAAAGGTACAGTACTCCGCTCAACACTCCTTGTTTTCCTAGCAGAATTCCCATTTACAACCTGATTCCGCCCACCTGCTGTTTTTTGTGCCGTACCATCAAAATATATACCATAGGACCTATCGCCTTCCACTCTAACAGTAGAAAATTCGATATTAGCGCGATTCATAGAGGGACGAACGTCAGAAGATCTCTTTCTCCTAAAAGCGTCAGTCTTAACAGTGTTACCATTGTCCCTAATCCACAAACCATTGGCATCAGTAACAACACTTCCCTCAGTAAAATCAACAGAACTATTATCACTCAACAGAAAAGCCGCACGCCCAAACCTCTCGGGAACACCCGATTGCTGGCTTTGCTTTTTCGCAACAATCCCCACTTTGTTTAATGTAATACTTCCCCCCGTTTCCGATCTAACTGCCACTCCTTCTGAAAGAGCAATATTCCCAGAGCTCATGGCTATCTTACCACCATCACTAGCCAGACCCGCAGCAGCTGAATCTCCTTCCACAGTGATATTTGTAGAAGCTAAATCAACGGATGACCCAGAACCCGCCAAAGCACCCACATAACGAGTATTAACAGTCCCACCAATCACCTTGACCTTTCCACCTCTTTGCGCTTCAAGCCCAATCATGGAAGACTTTACTGTTGATTTTTGACTCAAAACAACCTCTGCACCCTCTTCTGCAAGTACAGCACTTACAGGTCGAGTAAGATCAACATTATTTTTACTTTCAGAAGAATCCGCACTACTAATGGTAGTAGCTTCTAGATTAATAACTGTATTCCCACCCTTTGCATGCACAGGATGCTGAGTATTGTTACTTGCCTTAAGGGTAATGTTCTTCATTGTATGTGATTTCCCATCACTGCACGAATAGGGAACAGACAACCCACCCGTACCATTTCCTGCCGTATCATTACACTGAGAAGAAACTGCTTTTACACCAGCATTCTTAACGGATGGAACAGAAGATAACTCCGATCTCCCTAAAGTAGAAGATGAATCAACTCTCCCTGAAGCAGCTGATGAAGCAACTTTCCCTGAAGTAGCTGATGAAGTAACTTTCCCTGAAGTAGCTGATGAAGTAACTTCCCCTGAAGCAGTTGATGAAGTAACTTCCCCTGAAGCAGCTGATAAAATACGCCGTACAGGCGCAGTAGGTGCAGGCGCAGTAGGTGCAGGCGCCTTAGTTACAGAAACAGCAGATGTAACAGGTGTTACAGATGCAGAATTTCTAGACGCATTAGAGACACCAGGAACAGTAGAAGATCCTGAGGATAGAGTAACAGTATTTACAGCCTCGTCAGACCTAGCAGGTGGACTAGACGCAGAAGGCTCTTCAGAGACAGAACCGCCAGATGAAGAAGCAGTAGATGCAACAGATGAAGATACAACGTCTATTCCTCTAGATTCTTCTTCTCCAGATTCTTCATTCATTTCTTCAGAATCTTCATCTATTTCTTCAACAATGCCTATTCCTTCAGAATCTTCAGATCTCCCATGCACAACAAATCTTGCATACGAGGTAGGATTGCTAAACATAATGATATCTCCATCAGCCGCTCTAAAAGTTCCATCAGGTAGTTTAGTAACGCCTTCAGTAATACGAATGCTTCCATCAGGCTCTATTGCCAAACCATCAGGCAGCCCAATATATACACCCTCATCTGTAACGTCTTTTGTAACTTCAAACTTCACAATAGTTCCATCAGGCTTTTTTATAAGAACAAAGTCAGGAAAAGATTCCGTAGAGAAAACATATTCCCCCGTGGCACCCTCTAAAAGTCCTTCTTCATAAAGACCAGAATTGTCAAAACTAGGATAGTAAGGAACATAGCCATCTACACCTGCGTTTTCATTTTCACCTAATTCCGAAGCAGGAGACATCTCACCCTCAGATGTGTCAGATCTCCCAAGACCAGTAGACGAGACACCTCCAGATACAGTAGAAGGCGCAGAACCTGAAGGAAGATTTTCTACCATTTCAGATCCTCCATCTACACCGCCTAAACTCCCGAGTACATCTTCCGACGGTGGAGAACCAGCAGGCGTATCCCCATTAGGAGGCGTGGGAAGAGGAGGTACAACGGGAGCACCATCACCTTCTTTACCGGGAACATCACCTACCTTACCTTTATTCTTACCACCATCAGCACCCTTCGTCCTATCTTGAGGAATAGCTTGAGGAACATTAATTGTGAAATTATTAGCAGTAGTATATCCAGGAACAAGAGGTACAACATAATCGTTCTCTAAACGAAAATCCCAAACTGTACTGCTTCCTTGAATTAGCTTTTTATCGAAATACTGCATTTTGGGAGGCATAGTTGGACCATAAGCACGAAGGACATACTTATAAGGCAATCCTTCCCGTGTAATATAATCACCTTTCAGCTTAAAAGAATCCCTCTTTGCTTCTCCAAAAACCTGAATAATTGAAACACTGTAAGGTATATTCCCATCTTTATAAAGTGAGTGCTGATTTTGTTGTGTACCCTCTGAAGTGTCCTGCACATACACCATTGTTTCCCCCTCAACATTACCATGGATCAACACCCTATCAGACACTTGAGCAACACCGGTATTTCTAGGCATCAAATTTGCATTTAAGTAAATACTACTAGCCCCATCAGCACTATAAACCGGGACCATTCCATTTTTATCTCCCTTTTTATATCCCTTTCCAATGCGAAGAGTCCTATATTGATTACTATCCCCTCTTTCCTGATTGTTCCCACTCCTTGAAGAAGAAAAAAATCTAATAGCACTATCTTTAAGTTTTATAGACGAAACACAGGAATCCGCACATCCTGCATTAGAATGTTGCGAACCTCTATATACACTTTCCGTTAAATGCCACTCAGACCCTCCAGATAAAAAGATACGAGCATGAGAATCCTTATCAATGTGAGCAGCACCTACAATTGTAGAATCATTAACCAAAACCGATAAATCAGAACCATGCTCAGCTTTCAACAATAAACCACCCGAAAGTGTTGATTCGTCTTTTACAACGACATAACCACCAAAACTATCACCATAAACAGCTATACCATCAGGAACTCTGAGAGTAGAATTCTTTACAAGAACTGCATGCACCCCAGCTTCATAAGTTCTTACTCCAGCATTTACTGAATTCTGAGACGCATCTCTAACATGTCTTTTCTTGTCTGGCTCATAAAAATATATACCATAAGAATTGCCTTCCGCCTTAATACCCGAACTTTGAATATTAGAAACAATCAAGTTGGTAAATCTAAAGTTTTCAACAACACCTGCAGAAGGTTCAGAATCTCCAGAACGTTTAGAACGCGCAGAATCTTCAACAATAACTTTAGGAACTAAATTTGAATTTTCCTCTATAATAGATGTAGCTTCCATATACGCGCCCAGAACATCATTATAGATAGCATCACTCTTGCTGTGTACAATATCTAATACCCCCTCTTCAATGGAAATAGCACCCGCACTTCCATTTCCCTCACCTTCCGTCAAGAAACGTTGAACCTCATCACTCAAAAAGTCATCCCCTAGCATTAGCACAACAGTATCAGAACCTCCAAATCTTCCATTTTTGAAGGAAAGAGTACCTCCTCGTGACCATAAACCAATACTCTTTATCGAATCTTCTTCTCCAGATTCTTCTCTCTCAGAAACTTCAACAGTTTTTTGTGCCTTAGCAACTCTAAAAGCACTAACAGTGGTCCCATCTAATTGAACAGTTCCCCCTGTTCCCGATACAGCGCCTATTCCACGCTCTGCCACGGTAATTACTCCATCCTTCATCCCTATTACAGATGAAATAGAACCATACAGACCGACTTTACGAGCATTAATGTTTACATTCTCCAAAAAAACTTCCCCACCAGAGACAGCAGCAACACCTAAATAAGTATCTCTAATCGCCCCTCCCCTCATATTGATCTCTCCACCATTAGTAGCCTCAAGCCCAATCAAGAAGCCCTGAATATTTGAGTCCACCAAATCAACTTTTGCATGCCCACTTACCTGTACAGCACTCAAGCCATGCCCCGATTTATTATTCTTAACTGTCCCCTCAACTGCCCCGTCGAGATCGGAAGATGGGGCAGAAAAATTCAAAATATGTCCCGGACCCATTTGAAAAAGACTATCGCCAACAACTTCTCTATTATTTGCATAAATAATAGACATCTGCTCTAAATTAACGGCTATTTTTTTACCATCAGACAAATCATCACCGTTTACATATACGGCAGCTTCGCCCTGACTTACCGCAATAGTCCCTCCAGCTACTGTGTATGCTCCAGCTCGATCACAGGAAATAGGTCCATACAACTGTTTTTGATTAACTAGAGCGAGCAACTCTCCACCTATGTTATCTGGCAACGCTGGCGTAGGCGCAGGCACAGCCGATCTTGCCGCTCTATTTTGCACACCATCTCCATTATCCTGCGCACTGCCTTGCACACTTTGCGAACCAGATGACACATCACCGCTCGCTACCTCAGCCCCACCACCTGGTGTCCCAGCCCCACCACCTGGTGCCCCAGCCACACCACCTGGAACCTCTGCCGCACCTGGCACCCTACCGTTTGCACCCCCGCCATTCGGTGCAGTATCAGGTACATTAACAAAAACATTTCCCGTAGAGTAACAAGCAGACATCATTTTCCCTGTCTCTAGAGCAGGCTGACTCTGACTAGAAATAGACTGACCCTGAACAACTCCACCCTGCACAGAACCATCCACTCTAGGGAGCTGTAAACCGCTAGAATCCAATGTACCCCCACCTACTCCTTGAAGCGAAGGAGTGCTGGGAGGAGATGAAGGATCGCTGGAAGATAGAGAACCGTCGGAAGATGAAGGTAGAGAACCGCCGGAAGATAAAGATGGAGAACCGCCGGAAGATGAAGGATTGCTGGGAGATGTAGTAATGCTGGACCCGCTTCCAAAATATGAACTTAACGAGGAAAGTCCCGACGAGGAGAAGGAAGGAAATGAAAGCACTGAAAATGAAGGCAACCAACTATTCCCCATAGAAACATCCACACCTTGCAAAAAGAAGAAGGCACTCGTTGTTAACGCGTACAAACGCGTACGATTTTTAAATACATTGATCATGTGTCAAACTTTCTAAATATAATTTGTAAAAGCACTAGAATTAAGTGAAAATAAGATAAGCCGTTCATCTCTAACACATGTTAGACGGTTTTACAACATAATGTTTTTTACTAATAAATCATTTTGTGCATAAAAATGTCTAAATTAAACTTTTAAATGAATGAACCCTTTGTAATTAAAGTAAAAGGATGAAATAATGATCAAATATTTGAAATGTGTAACTTCTGTCTTTATTGTTGCTATCAGCTTTGCAACTTTTTTATGGGCAAATGCGAGTGTAAATGCAGCAAATGTGACCATTAATCACGTTTCAGGCACCACGAGTGTTCCCATCTCTCCTCAAAAGGTTATTGTGTTTGACCTTGCATCACTTGATAATATGAATCACCTTGGAATCGAAGCGGTTGCCGGTGTTCCTGAAGGAAAAAAACCTACGTATTTGCAACAATTTGATGATGCAAAATATGAAAAGATTGGCACCCTTTTTGAACCTGATTATGAAAAAATTGCCGCTCTTCAACCCGATCTCATTATTATTTCTTCGCGAACTCAAGCCAAATATAAAGATTTATCTAAAATCGCTCCAACAATTGACCTAACAGTAGGAAATCAAAACTCTCTTGAAGATATTGAACGAAATGTGTCTATTCTTGGAAAAATTTTTGGTAAAGAAAAAGAAGCCGAAGAGCAAATTGCAAAACTCAAAGAAAATTTAGCACAAGTCCGTAAAAGCACTCAGGGGAGAGGTACTGGGCTTATACTCATGACTTCTGGCGGAAAAATAAGCGCTTTGGGTCCACAGTCACGTTTTGATATTTTCCATTCAACATTTGGAATTGCTCCTGCAACCGATAAACTAACCGTGCAAAAACATGGACAACTCATTTCTCCAGAATTTATTTTTGAAACCAATCCTGACTGGTTATTGGTCATCGACCGTGATGCAGCAATTGGGCGAGAAGGACAATCTGCAGCACAACTGCTTAATAATGAACTTGTTCAACGCACAACAGCTGGAAAACAAAACCAAATTATTTATCTGGATTCTTGGAGCTGGTATAGAGCAAGTGGAGGTTTGACTGGGCTTAACGAAACGGCTAAACAACTCAATGAAGCCTTTACAAAAAGCAAGTAAACACACAAATAATTTACTTGTCATAAAATAAATCATAAAATAAAGTTTTAAGAGCAGAAGTGTTTTGTAAAAAAATCTCTGCTCTTTTCTTTATTGGAAAATATCGTAACGTGAAAAATTATTGGATAGCCATAACCATTCTTGCTCTATTATCTATCCTCAGCATTTTTGTTGGTTATTCGGATGTCACCCCTTCCGACCTATTATCAGGCGATCCACATGCGTGGCTTATTTTCTGGCAAACACGTCTTCCTCGTACCATTGCAGTGCTTTTGGTAGGCCCAGCACTTGCACTCTCGGGCATGATTATGCAATTGCTTGCACGCAACCGCTTTGTTGAACCATCAACTGCTGGAACCGTTGAATCTGCTTCTCTTGGCATTCTTTTTGTCATGATTTTTCTGCCCAATATACCTGTTTTAGGGAAAATGCTTGTCACTACAATTTTTGCCATGACTGGCGCACTCCTTTTTATGTTTTTATTACGCCAGATTCCTCTAAAATCTGCCCTTATTGTGCCACTTGCAGGAATCATGCTGGGCTATGTTATTGGCTCCTTAACCAATGCTATTGCGGATCATGAAATGCTTCTTCCCTCTCTTCAAGCCTATTTATTTGGTAGTTTTGCAATGATTCTTGAGGGAAAATACGAACTCTTATGGCTCTCTCTTCCTTTGTGTATTCTTGCTTATTTTACCGCTGACCGCTTTACAGTAGCTAGTCTTGGAGAAGATCTAACCAACAATCTTGGGCTTAATTATCGTAACGTTATGTTTTTTGGTCTTTTTATTGTCGCATCAATCACCGCTGTTGTCGTCTGCACAATCGGCCGTGTTCCTTTCGTTGGACTGATTATTCCAAATATTGTTTCAAATTTCATGGGCGACAATATGCGTCATACAGCTCCTTGGGTAGCAATGAATGGTGCAGGGCTTGTCTTAATCTGTGACATCTTAGGACGAATAATTCATCCCTCTCTTGAAATTCCCATCAGCACTATGATGGGGGTTATTGGGAGCTTTATTTTTATTATGCTGCTTTTACGTTGGAGAAAGCGTCTTGGATAAAAAGAAAGCAAAAACGCTTGTACTAACAACGCTTATCATAAGTGCATGCATCGTAATAAGTCTTTATATGACATGGAATATCAACGTTTATACATGGACATTCCGTTTAACGAAACTCGTCTCTCTTCTTCTCATTGCCTACACAATAAGCGTTTCTACCGTTTTATTTCAAACAGTTGTCAATAATCGTCTTCTTACGCCTTCTATTATGGGCTTTGATCAACTTTATATTTTAATAAAAACCATCACGATTTATTTTCTTGGCTCTCTTTCCTTGCCTTTTTTTAATGAAGAAGGACAACTGATTCTTGAAGCTCTCATTCTCATTGTTTTTTCAATAAGTCTTTTTCGCTGGCTATTTTCAGGAAGCCTCAAAGGGCTTCATTTAACGCTCTTGATTGGTGTTGTTTTAGGGGGCTTTTTTTTCAGCTTACGCATGTTCATGCAATTGCAATTAAATCCAGACCAAATGATGAATTTAACGGACATTATGTTTGCAAACTTTAATAAATTCAATACGTCATTAATAAGCTTTGCCACAATCATTGTCTTCCTTGTAAGTCTGATTGGTTGGCGTTCACGTCACCTACTTGATATTCTGGCTCTCGGACGTGAGAACTCTCTCAATCTTGGAGTTGATTACCATAAAAGTGCTACCGCTATTCTAATATTTGTTTCCATTCTCGTCTCCATTTCTACAGCGCTTGTAGGGCCCGTCACCTTCTTTGGACTATTAGTTGCCAACCTTTCTTATGAACTTTCCCCACAAGCAAAGCACAGTGTTGTTGTTCCAATTGCAATATTATTAGCTATTATTTTTTTGGTTGGTGGGCAGTTTATTTTAGAGCAAATTTTCAATATGGCAGGACGCCTGAGTTTCATTATTGAATTTTGTGGTGGAATCACCTTCTTAATTTTACTGATGAAGGGAAAACTAAAATGATTGAAATCAATCACCTTTCCAAATCTTATGGAGCTAGATTGATTGTTGATAATTTATCCCTTCAGCTTCCAAAAGGAGGAATTATTTCTCTTATTGGCCCCAATGGTTCTGGAAAATCAACTCTTTTGATGATGATAAGACGTCTTTTACCAAGTAATACAGGTACAATTAACGTCGACGGCTTTAATATTGATAAAATGCCTCACGATATTTTGGCGCAAAAGCTTTCAATCCTGCGTCAAGATAATCCTTTATCCTTTCGTCTAACCGTATACGATTTAGTCAGTTTTGGGCGCTACCCATACTCCAAAGGTTGGTATAATAATGAAGATAAACAATTTATTGACAGTGCACTCCGATATTTCGGCTTACAAGACCTAAAAGACTGCTTTTTGGATGAACTTTCTGGTGGACAGCGTCAACGAGCTTTTATCGCAATGGTTATCTGTCAAGATACCGATTATCTTCTGTTAGACGAGCCATTGAACAATCTTGATATGAAACATGCCGTTTCCATGATGAAGCAATTACGCCGCACAGCTGATGAGCTCAAAAAAACCATTCTTATTGTCATGCATGATATTAATTTTGCATCATCCTATTCGGATATGATCGTCGCACTCAAGAATGGTAAAGCAGCCTATTGTGGAACCCCAAAAGAAATTATGCAGCCCAAAATTCTTAAAGACATTTATGATATAGATATTCAGATCCAAACAATTCATGGAGTGCCAATCGCCCTTTATTATCAATAAGTTCCTCTTATGCATTAATAATCACTAAGTTTCTTTTTTGAGCTTGCGTGCCCTACAAAATCTGCTAAAAACGACAACACCTTCTTACTGGGGAATAGTTTAATGGTAGAACAGCGGACTCTGACTCCGTCAATCTTGGTTCGAATCCAAGTTCCCCAGCCAATCTTAATGTATTGTATGTGTGTAGCTTGCCAGCGGGGTTTGTATATTTTGCCTGTAGCTTGCCACTATGTTTTGTATAATTTGACAGCAGGTTTTGTACCAATTTATTTTTTTTCAAAGAGTTTTTAAGGGGTTCTCAAAGGATCTTCAAAGACCTTTCAAAGGGTATTTAGAACCCCTTCCAGGAATCTTTTTCTCTTCTCCTAAAAAGTACAAACTTTACACTTTGAATCTAAGAGTGCTTCACAACCAATCGAAGGTTTAACTTGCCCCTTTGGTGATCTGTTTCCACCAACTTCTATTCTTTGTTGCTTTCCTTTCCCTTGTCTGGTGCTTCTAGTGTAATTTCTGTTGTATATCCGCTTTGTTTCTCATAGCAGTGGGTGACGGTAGCGGCTTTCCATGGACCATTGATTTCGCCTCGAAACCCTTGCAATAAAAGAGGTTGATCCGCCATGATTTCGGGGCGCCCCGCAAGGGTCAAAGAACCACTGCCCACAGCACGACACAACCTGTCCGACTCGGAAGCAGCAGCAGCTCGTGCTTCCTCCTCACAAGTGTAACAAGTCCGTAAACGCCGCACGGGACCGCTAAACCCTGTCTGATGCTTGACTTGGCATTGCTGCCCTTTTGAGCGATCAAAATAAGAAGCTTCAATGGTGCCATATTGCGTGCGTGGCTCTAATGTGAATTCCCAGCTGGAACAGTCATGCTTATGGATGTCGAGTGCTGGTAAATTGTCACCGCTTAAAAATAAAAACTTATTGTCCTTGATCAAAAAGCGTGCCCGCATGCGGTCGGCAAGGCGGGTTAAAAAATCAACAGCCGATTGATCTGTACGAATCACATAAGGTAAAGTTTGTTGAGTGAACTGAGGACTGACCTTTGCTTGATAGCCATGGCGTTTGGCCAGTGTCTCAACAATCTCACCAACAGTTTTGTGATCAAAATGCTCACTCGCCTGTTCTTTGAGTTCTTTGCGCATCGAAGCACTTTTACCGCAAAGGCGTAAGATCTCTCCATCACTGCCCCCACAACTCACAACCGATTCGACAACAAAACGCCCCATAAAAGCACTGATGCTGTTCTCATAGCCAAAGATCACCTGCAGAGCGTTGCCCGTTTGTGGAACCTCTAAATCATTGCCACCATCATCAAACTCTGCTTCAAATGTATCGGCTTCATTACCGGCATGGTCAGTGATAGTTGCGGTTAAAAGACGCTGGTAAAAAACCTCATGAACAGGTTTGTCTCCTACCTTGACCACAATAAAAGGGTGTGTGCGCATTAATCCCATAACCGCTTCACCATGCTTTGGGGATTAGACAACACAAATTCAGGCAGAATAACCGTTAAGCCCCGCGGTAAAAACACACCATATTTGGCAATCTCTGGATTGGCTTCCAGTGTGGCTTCTAAATAGCCGTTTAGTGCCCCAACTTGGATGCGGTCCCTGAACACTGCCATGGCATGGTGAAAGCAGATGAGATCGAGACTCATATCCTCTAACTCTACAACAACATGCTTTTCTGGTATCTTCATAGAATTTGTCCCACCTGATATTGACCTTGCGGTTTTCCTCCATTGAAAAAGGGCAAGAGACTAATGGAATAGCGGATGCGTTGTGATTGACCAGAGCGACTGATATAGTCGTGGTCTTTATTGATCGTGGTGATCACCACGGGACCATGGAGAAGGACACTATAGGTCGTATCATTGATCCAACGAAGCATCTGGACAGGCTTTGCTCTTCGAATGGTTTGGGCGATGGCATCAATGGCTACACGGTCACCAAATTCTTCTGGAAACCAAACGCCATGAATAGTCTTTGCATCATTGCCATAGCCGGTAAATTGCAAACTGGGTGCCTTGCCAAAACGCTCTAGGCAAACCCATGTGGCAGAAAACTCTTCTTCGAAAGATTGGAAATTCAGCCAGTCCACATAAAATTGATGCGGTCCTAACATCATCAAAGGATCTCTCATAGGCTCCCTCCCCTCATTCTGTCCCGCCATGCAATGCATTAGCGCGTGCCCGTTGAATGGCGTGGGCAACCGCACGACCGGTGGCCACAGGATCACGGGCGCCATTGACATGCACCGTGACATTTTGATTGTGGGTGATGGTGGAGTGATCTTTGCCTCTTTGTTCGCTACCCAATGGATTTGCATGACCAGCCCCCGCAAATTGTGCAATCGGTTGAATGGCTGTTTTGCCGCCAAGCCAACTTGGCAAATGGAAAAGGTCCGATAAATCAACACTGCCAATCCATTCTCTGATGCGGCTTGGCAAAGATTTAAAAAAATCGCTCAACCTTGTGATGGGTGCCATAAAGCCATCGACAATCCAATTGGCCAAATCCTCCCCTGCTTGTTCCATACCGGCCTTGGCATCATCAGAGAGCTTTTCGCGAGCAAAAAAGCTCTTTCTAAACTGAAACTTCTTAAAATCCCCTTTTTACACTTCTCTCCAAGCAAAGATAAAACTGTCAAGACATGTGAGTGTCATCTAAGGATAATTGCGTGAGACCATAACCAATATAAACAGACTCCAATATTTGTATCGTATTGTATCTATTTACTTACGTATAAAAGAAGAAGATAAAATTGTAATACAATTAAAAGTTCATACGGTTAATCAAGAGAAATTGTACAGCATCACAAAACATCAATTGTTTGAAGATTATAAGTAAAAAATTGATCAAAACAAAAAGCTTTCTTGGTAATTCTGAATACTTCCTCGACACACTCCTCTTCTCTTCAAAGATGAAAGCCTAAAAAGAAAAGAAAAAATAAAATAACAAACCATTATTCCGCTTTGTATTAAAGCTTTTGTATTAAAGCTCAGTTCACATTAAACCATTGCACTTATAGCGCTTAACCTGATATTTTAGCATTTTTGAAAAAAATATGAAAAAGATGTTTGATTTTTCATTCTACTTTTAAGTGACACTTAGATACTCTCATTGCTTTTCAAATCCGCACATATAATACGTTTTTCCTTCATCCTTAAAACAAAGAAAAAAATCCTATTATAACTGACTGCAACTTGCGGAAAATTGGGTGTCTTTTCCTATAACACCAAGATCTTTAATTAAAAGCGGTTTTCCTATTTCTCCATTATAGGCTTTAACGTGAATGGTCTTTCCCTTCACATCTATGAAGTAATAATCTCCATTAAAAAGCGCACCAGCTGTATAGATAGGGATATTTCCAAAAACCTTATCATTTTTCGCACGGCAATAAGACTGATAATGCGTGTGACCCACGAAGATTGCCTTAACATTATGAGAGGTAATAATTGACTTAAAGACCGACAAATCTTTAGCATTCTTTTTACGAATAAAAAAGGATTCACCATCAATGGAAGCAGCACGCGCATCATGAAAATTAATGATTGTCACTTTACCTCTTGCATCAGCAGCAGCTAAATCGTTCCTAAGCCAATCTAAAGATTTATTGATTTGCACCTGCATAGACTGTCCCATCAAACGAACCGTATAGCTTGGATAATTGTGAAGCTGCACATAGTGAACATCTCCATAATCCCAAGAATAACCCAAACTCCCCCTTATCGAGCGAATATTTCCACCCGAAATGGGAACCAAACTTTCAGTAACATCTGCATTGAAATGCGATAATTGACTACGATATTTTTTGATTTCCGATACCATTCTTGAAACTGCACTTATAGCACAAGCATCTTTGTAAAAACTGAATTCTTGAGGATTTGTACAATTACCAACATTATTGGCATAATCATGATTCCCTAGCCCCTCATAGACAGGCGCTCCAAGAGTTTTATAAATATTTTTATAATCATCATAGTTTTTTTGTTGTCCAAACTCCGTCAGATCACCATTGACAATATGGAACGCGGCCTTGTGCGCTTTTATCACACCAGCAACCTGCTCATTTATCTTTAACCATGGCTCTCTGTTGGATATTCCATTGGCATCACCAGAGTTTAAACGCCAGGGTTGCGGATCAGCCATGATGATAGCAGTATAATTTTTTGCAAGAGACTTTTCTTTCATAGACCAGCCCATGAATGCATCATGATAAAGCCTCTCGTCCCTTCTTAACTTTTCAGAATCAAGGTTAAAACAACCAGAGAGAGTAAAAGCAATCACGGTGATTACCAATTCAACTTTATATCTCATAAACCTATCACCATAAAAACGTTATATATTTTATTATATTATAAAAAATTCTTCAGAAGCAATTTTTTAGATTTTCTTGTCAAGAGTGTGTCAAAAATTCAAAAGAACGAAAGCAATGATCCTTCAATGAAGGTGCACTTTGATGATATAAAAGCACTGCTGGTTTCAAACCTTCAACTTCAAGCACTTTAATTGATTGAGATTTATACGCTTGGGCTCTAGTTCTTTCAAATGTCATCGATATATCAACCGCTTACCGAAAACTAGTTATTTATCAAAAACTTAGTAAATGTTCGTATCCTATTAAAATATCCCAACAGAAGAAAAAACTTGTTCTGTATGCTAAAATAGTCAACTCCTTTCGATATCAAGATCAAATACGTTAGAATCTTATGATAAATAAGGTAGAAATAATCAAAAGTGCTAGAAACAGTGTTTGAGTATTACCGTCATAACTCACTTTGATAAAATATAAAACTGCATAAGTATCACACAAAATATTATCATTACTTTATAAAAAAATATAAATTATGTAAGTATTATAATAATATTTAAATTACTATAATATATATTTACAATAAATTTAACTATACAATATAATTAATTATAATAACATTATACATTAAATATAAATTCATATAAGCTTAATATCAGTTAATTTTTAATTTTGACAAAAAACCAGAAATGTCTTACCAAATAAAAACAATTATCCATTTTTACTTCTTCTTATGAAGTTTTCAGGGGAATGAATATTTGGGGGCTCTCATAAGGAAAATACTGGTGTATAAAACATCCCTTTTATCATGCACGGCTACAGCCGCTATCATCCTGTTCAACATCCAGTTCAATGCACATGCTGAAACCCTCGAAGTTTCTGAGGGAAAAGCAGTACCAGTATCTGATAAAACCTACGAAACCATTCACGCAAAAGACGGTGGAAAAATTCATGGCAAGAATTTAACGATAAACAACCCAGATCTAATCTATTACGATGGATACGCTGTAACAGCTGAAGGTGCGAACAGTGTGATTGAATTACAGGATAGTAGAATTATTCCAAAACTTTATTCTGATATTTACCACGGTCTTGAAACCAAAGACGGAGCTACAATCAAAATGATTGGAGGTTCCATTGCAGCTGCCTCTGTTGGCGCTTCTTTTAATAACACGAATAGCAGCGAAAACATGCTAAAAGACGTAGTGATATCAGACTTAGATAAAGATGGCCTGCAATTACTCTCAGGAATAATTACCAAGGGAAGTACGCTCACCTTAAAAAACGTAACTGTTATGCATGCATCGCACGCTCTAAAGGCAGATGATCACTCGACAATAACAATCTCTGGAGGATCATTTGATGGAGAAATCGATGGAATATATGCTTCAAATGGCAGCACAGTTACTATCGAAAACAAGACTGAGATTACATCATCTCTTTTTTCTGGGTTACATGCTGATGGTTCAAAATCCAAGATCACAATGACTGGAGGAACAGTAAGTGGATGGGGTATAGGCACATTGTTTGCCGAAAACGGCGGACATATTAATGTCACTGGTGTTACTATAACATCGACAGATGGCATCGGAGACGGTGCACACGCCGATGGCTCTGGAAGCATAATTGAATTACATAATACAACGATTAAAGATGTTTCAACAGGTCTTTTTACACAACCAAACGGCACGATCAAGATGACTGGAGGTTCTATTACGGCTTCTATAATAGGCGCTTCGTTTAATAACAGTAAGAGCGCTGAGAACAAGCTAGAGAATGTGAAAATATCAAGTGGTAAAGACGATGACCAACAACTTTTCGGGGTAGTAGCCACTCATGACAGCAACCTTACTTTGAAAAATGTAACAGTTACTCAAGAAAATATAGGCATAGCCTCCGCTTTTAATTCTCAAATAAACGTATCAGGGGGAGAATTCAATGTAAAAACCTCAGGGGCATATGCTCAAAGTGATAGCACCATTATCATAAAAGACAATGCTACAATTAACGCATCTGATGGCAGTGGACTCCATACAAGCGGTCCACAATCCCAAATCACAATGACAGACGGAACAGTGTTTGGAAAAAAAGCTGCATTGTATACAGAAAACGGCGGGCATATTGATGTGACAAATGTTTTTGCAACAGCAAAAATCGGTGGTTTGCAGATCATGTCTCTCTCTTACACAGATCCCGATAATCCCCAAAAACGTAAAAGCAGTGAAATCAATTTGGTCAATACAAAACTTCACGTTAAAAATGGTACTGGAATTCTTATTGGAGCCTTCACTGACAACAATATTGAAAATAATGCAGATCTGGCAATCGGTACAGCAAATCTCAAAAATTCAGAAATCCATGCTGATATTTTACTAGGAAACGGCATTTATTGGAAAGACAAAGAGTTTTGGGACCAAGTGGGTTTAAAAGAGATCTCCAACGGCACCTTCACATTAAACGCTGATCAGTCTACTCTGGAAGGCAGAGCGAATATTGCTAAAGACAGAAATGTACACTTTGATCTGAAAAACGATTCAACATGGACGTTGAAAATCAGCAAAAACGAAAAAGATGATGATGGCAATCTCCTTGATATTGCTCAAAGATCTCGTTCTGATGTTTCTGTGCTAAACCTTAACAACAGCTCCATTGTTTTTAGCAAACCAACAGAAGATCATTACCAAACATTGCATATAGGTTCTGGTAAACCAGACAGCACAGCAGTCTACAATGCAACGGGTGATGCAAAGATTCACTTCAACGCAAAATGGAGTGATGGTGCTGCAATAAATGACCAAAAAACCGATAGACTTTTGATCAATGGGGATGTCTCAGGAACGACAGCAGTTTATGTTACGGGGCGCTTAGAAGATGACAATGTCGAAGCAAATACCTCTGCTGCGGCCAATGTCCGTGGTCTTTCACTCATTCAAGTTTCGGGAAAAGCAAAAGAAAGCTCTTTCAAACTTGTAAATGGCTATACCACAAGAGGTGGTTTACCGGATATGTATACACTACGTGCCTATGGACCAGACTCAAGCCAAGGCAAAGCCAATATTGCGCAAAACCTGTTTGATGAAAAGAATGAAAATTTCTGGGATTTCCGTTTGCAACCTGAAATTATTGAAACTGACACTGGTTCGGGTTCTGGCTCTGGCTCTGGCTCTGGCTCTGGACCAAGTGTGGCTGCTCTTGTACCACAGGCAGCAAACTATTTGGTCATGCCAACTGCTCTTTTCAGTACAGGATTAACAGATATGGTTAAACAAAACGCACTCTTAGCCAATATCAGAACATCCATCTCAGGAAAAGAAGAAGAAAAACAAACCGGTTTCTTCTTATACACCTATGGAAGCACAGGAACCTTATCTTCTGAACGCGGACCTCTCAAATACGGTTACGGTGCTGATATTCGTTATGCTGCTCTCCAAGCCGGTGTCACATTAGCGGCATTAGAAGGACAAAATACCACAACACATTTCGGTCTTGTAGGCACCTATGGACAGCTGTCGTTCACACCAAAGGATATGAAAGATGTAAGTAAGAGCACATTGGATAAATGGTCACTAACAGCTTATGGCAGCGTGCAGCATGACAATGGGTTCTATATGGATACACTGTTATCCTATGGAATTCTAAAAGGAGATATCGGCAATGCTCTCATTGGCAAAACTGCAAAGTTGAACGATGCTAAGATGTTGAGTATTTCCACCACTGTTGGCAAAGAATTTGCAACCAGTGTGGAAGGTTTAACCTTCGAGCCGCAAGCACAACTTGCTTATCAACATTTGATGTTTAACACCATTGAAGATGCTGATAATTTTACCGTTGATATGAACAATCCTTCTCAATGGTTGATCCGTGTTGGTGGACGTTTGACCAAAACCATTTCCACTGAAAACAGCCGTCCGATGTCTTTCTATGGAAAAGTAAACTTGATCAAAACATTTGGTGATGATGGTACCATCCAGATTGGCAGAAACTTTGACCTTGATCCTATGGGGCTTGCTATTGAAGGTGGCGTTGGCATCAATGCACAATTGTCTCATAATTTCTCCCTTCATGGTGATGTGAGTTATCAACAAAAGCTTCAAAAAACCGGTGTGTCAGGAGCAAGTTTTTCAGGTGGCATACGCTATCAGTTTTAAGACAAGACTGTAAAAGCAAGCATATTTCTTCTCGCTATGCATTAACAAAAAAGGCAGCACAATATGCTGCCTTTTTTGCATATTAAAGTCATCTTTTTTCCTTTTTAAATGCCCTTCCCTCTCCACATAGAGCTCTTTGCGAAAATCAGCATCCCCAAATACAACAAACGTAACAAAGCACCTCATTTCCAATGGATGAAGAGTACTTCCTATTTTCGGAAAATAGATAAAAACTTGAAGTCTGTTGGAAATAAATTAGCACCACCGTGTTGAAACATAAAAACGCACTTTAAACCCAAATAAGATAGCTTTGTTAAAGCTTCTTCCACTGCCTGTTTTTTCATTCCCCAATTGAGACCATTCAATAATCCCTACAATCAATTAAAAGATCTCATGATACCACTATCAGTATCCAATAATATTTCCCTGAACAGTAATAATTTAAAATTATAATACTTTAAATACACCCAACCATAAATACATTATGTGTTCAATGATAATATTTAAAAAATTTGAATATCAATTAAGTGTTATTTTTGACAAACCGCCGAAAATAACCTACCAATAAAGATGATTATCGAAATTAATAATACTTAGTCCATTTTCACTTCTTCTTATGGAGTTCGCGGGGAAATGAATATTTGGGGGCTCTCATAAGGAGAATATTGGTGTATAAAACATCCCTTTTATCATGCACGGCTACAGCCGCTATCATCCTATTCAACATCCAGTTCAATGCACATGCTGAAAGTCTCGAAGTGTCTGAGGGAAAGACAGTATCCGAACTCGGAAAAACCTATGAAACTATTCATGCAAAAACCGGCGGTAAAATCACTGGCAAAGATTTAACCGTGATCGGAAATAAAGATATAAATTCAAGCGAAAACGAAACCGCTTATGCTGTCACGGCTGAAAATCCTGACAGTGTGATTACACTACAGGGTAACACAACCATTAAAGGGACTGATTTTGTCATTTCCTTAGGCGTTGAAGCAAAAGACGGTGCTACATTTCAAATGGATGGAGGAACCATTACCGTTTCCGACACTGGTGCTCTCTTCTGGAACAATAATAACAAAGAAAGCAAGCTGAAAGATGTAACGATATCAAGCGGTAAAGACGATACTCCACTGAATTTTGGAGTAATGGCAAACAAAAACGGTACAGTCACTTTAGAAAACATAAAAATAACGCAAGCGCAAGTTGCCGTAATTGCAAATGACCATTCGACAATAACAGTCTCTGGAGGCTCATTTGATACAAAAGAGGCAGCAATATCTTCTCAAAACGGCAGCACCATTACTTTAATCGATAATACGCAAATTACATCTGATAACGCTGGGCTCTACGCAGAAGGTCCTGACTCCACAATCACAATGACCGGAGGGAACGTAACAGGAAAATTTTCGGTATTGGCTGCAGAAAATGGCGGGCATATTAAGGTCACAGATGTTGCTTTAACAGCAAAAATAATAGATGCACACGCTGGCGCGGGCATTACATATGGACTCGGTGCATTTTCTGAGGGCACTAAAAGTGTAATTAAATTGCTTGGAAATACAACAATTAATGATAGTATAATCGGGCTTCAAGCACAAGACAATGGCGCAATTGGTATGACTGGGGGAAGCATTAAAGCTTCTATAGTTGGTGCTGTTTTCTCTAACAGTAGGAGTGATGAAAACAAACTGGAAGGTGTCACAATATCAAGTAGTAAAGAAGGTGCGCTACTACACTATGGAATAGACGCAGACAAAGAAAGTACGGTCGCTTTAAAAGATGTAACCGTTACGCAAGCAACCAATGCCATAGTTGCAGATAATCATTCGACAGTAACAGTCTCTAGAGGATCATTTGATACAAAAGGTGTAACAATATTTGCTCAAAACGGCAGCACCGTTATTTTAACCGATAGTGCGCAGATTATATCATCTGAGAATACCGGACTCTATGCAAAAGACAATGGTACAATCAGCATGACTCACGGAACCATTAAAGCTTCCTACAATGGTGCTTCCTTCGAAAACAGTAAAAGCAAAGAAAACAAGCTGGAAAATGTGGCGATATCAAGTGTTAAAAACGATGCGCTACTAAACTTTGGAATAAAAGCGGACAAAGGAAGTACAGTCGCTTTAAAAGATGTAACCGTTACGCAAGCAACCAATGCCATAATTGCAGATAATCATTCGACAATAACAATCTCTGGAGGATCATTTAATGCAAAAGGTACAACAATAGGTGCCACAAATGGCAGCACCATTACTTTAACTAACGGTGCGCAAATTGCATCATCTAAGAACTATGGACTCCATGCAAACGGTTTAGAGTCCACCATCACAATGACAAAAGGAAGCGTAGTAGGATTTAAAAAAGCATTGAGCGCTGACAATGGCGGACATATTAATGTTACGAATGTTTCTCTCTCAATAGTGACGGGTGGCGGTTCTAGTGCCTATGCCTCCGGCCCTAATAGTGTGATCGAATTGCATGGAACAAAAATTAATCATGCTTTTTCTGGGCTTTATGCAGAAAACAGTGCCATAATTAAAATGACTGGAGGCACTATTACAACTTCTACAGCGGGAGCTACCTTTTATAACAGTAAAAGCGACGAAAATAAGTTGGAAGATGTAACAATATCGAGCAGTCAAAAAGGTGAAACGGTAGTGTTTGCAGGATTAAACTCCCAAGCAAGCAATGTCACTTTGAAAAATGTACACATTACAAATGCAAAATTCGGTGCATCTGCAATGAATCATTCTAAAGTAACGATATCAGGAGGATCATTTGCTGGAAACGATATAGGGGTAAATGCAGAGAGTAGCAGCAGCATTACTTTAACCGACAATGCTCAAATTACATCATCGGGTGGTTATGGACTCCATGCAGACGGTTTAGAGTCCACCATCACAATGACGACAGGAAGTATAACTGGAAAAGAGGCAGCATTGGCTGTTAAAAACGGTGGGCATATTGATGCAACAAATATTTCTGCGACAGCAGAGAAAAATGGCATAAAGTTTGAAAATCCTGAAGAAAATACAACCTCAGAAATCAACTTAACCAATGCAACACTTCACATTAAAAGTGGTATTGGAATTAATGTAGATGAGTCAACCGGCTCAATCAATCTTGGCAAAAAATCAAAAATCCGTGGTGATGTTTTATTAGTAAACAAAGATTCAATAAAAGGAAATAATTTCACTTTCACACTCAATTCTGATGACTCCATATTAGAGGGTAGAGCAAAAATTATTAACAGCCCTAAAACAGTCTTTAATTTGCAAAACAATACACAATGGATTGTAAAAACCAGTACAAAAGAAAAAGATAAAGATGGCCAACTACTTGATATTGCTCAAAGATCTCGTTCTGATGTTTCCACGCTTAACCTCAACAACAGTGCTATTGTTTTTAATGGACCAACAGAAGAGCATTATCACACATTGCATATAGGTTCTGGTAAACCAGATATGCAAGAAGTTTACAAAGCCTCTGGTAACGCAAAGATTTACTTCAACATTGCTTGGAGTGATGGCGTTGCAAGTGCGGACCAAAAAACCGATAGACTTTTGATCCACGGTGATGTCTCAGGCAACACAACAGTTTATATCAAAAGCGATTCAGGGGATAAAAACAGTGTAGTAAATGCTGCTAATCCTTCGAATATAGGTGGCCTCTCGCTTATTCAAGTTTCGGGAAAAGCGAAAGTAGACTCCTTTAAATTAGCCAATGGCTATACCACTCTAGGTGGAGCACCTTATAAATATACGCTGACGGGATATGGACCAGAGTCAAGCCATGGACAAGCCAAAGTTGAACAAAGTCTCTTTGATGAAAAAGATGAAAAATTCTGGGATTTCCGCTTACACAAGGAAATTCTTGAAACTAGTTCTGGTTCAAATGTGATCGCCCTTGTACCACAAACGGCAAGCTATTTGGTCATGCCAAATGCTCTCTTCTATAGTGGATTAACAGATATGGCTAAGCAAAACGCGCTCTTAGCCAATATCAGAACATCCATCTTAGGAAAAGAAGAAGAGAAACAAACCGGTTTCTTCCTTTACACCTATGGAAGCACAGGAACTTTATCTTCTGAACGCGGACCTCTCAAATACGGTTATGGTGCTGATATTCGTTATGCTGCTCTCCAAGCCGGTGTCACATTAGCGGCGTTAGAAGGACAAAATACCACAACACATTTCGGTCTTGTAGGCACCTATGGGCAGCTGTCGTTCACACCAAAGGATATGGCAGATGCCGGTAAGAGCACATTGGATAAATGGTCACTAACAGCTTACGGAAGTATACAACACAACAGTGGTTTCTACGTTGATACACTCTTGTCCTATGGTATCCTCAAGGGAAATATCACCAATGCTCTCATTGGCAAAACCGCAAAGTTGAACGATGCTAAGATGTTGAGTATTTCCACCACTGTTGGCAAAGAATTTGCAACCAATGTGGAAGGTTTAACCTTCGAGCCGCAAGCACAACTTGCTTATCAACATTTGATGTTTAACACCATTGAAGATGCTGATAATTTTACCGTTGATATGAACAATCCTTCTCAATGGTTGATCCGTGTTGGTGGACATTTAACAAAAACCGTTTCTACTGAAAACAGCCGTCCGATGTCTTTCTATGGAAAAGTAAACTTGATCAAAACATTTGGTGATGATGGTACCATCCAGATTGGCAGAAACTTTGACCTTGATCCTATGGGGCTTGCTATTGAAGGTGGCGTTGGCATCAATGCACAACTGTCTCATAATTTCTCCCTTCATGGTGACGTGAGTTATCAACAAAAGCTTCAAAAAACCGGTATAACTGGAGCAGGTTTTTCTGGTGGAATACGTTATCAGTTTTAAAGCAAGACTGTAAAAGCAAGCGTATTGTTATTCTGTACGCTTTATCACAAAGGGCAGCACAGTGTGCTGCTTTTTTAATTTATAAATCCGAATTTCTCCATTACAACCCCCTTTCCTTTTTACCAATAAAAAATGCAAACTATTTGGATTCCTTTGTTTCACATTGAATAAAGCACGACATCGCCTTCCTTACTTCTTCATACTTATCCTTCTTTGCTGCTTCCATACTCAAATGATCTTCTCAAAATTTTTGATTTTACTCATTTTGGTGGTAGCTCATAAAGCAATATCTTCCGCCTCAATCCTGTAGGGCTTTAATGCCAACAAACTTTGGTTAGTGCTCAATGTTTCAAATATCATCTTTATGGTCATTCAATCAATGAATATAGACTTATCAAATTAGGCTTTTTGGAATCCATTTTTCCACTGGTTGCATTACCATTTTAAAAGATTTTCTGAAGCAGTTTTTTAAAGAAGAAAGAACACTATTTTACACTTCGTTTTGTTGTTTACAATAAAAACATAATGATATAAAAGCTGTCTGGGTACTTGCGCCATCAGGGGAATGAAGTAAGCATCAAAGCATACCAAATACTAAAGGCATATCTATGTGTAAGAAATCTATTTATAAGAAAAATTTTTTGTTATGTACAATTGCTGGAACTTTGATTTTTTCTCATTTCGGTTCAACTTATGCAAATACATCAGCTCCTGAAATTTTGGGGAAGATTGAGTTAAATAAGGGAGAAGAAAAGACTTTTAATAATGTTTTTGTCCGTGATAAAGGACCTGGAATATTAGCGCATGATAAAGCAGCTATCACAATTGTAAAATCAACAATACACACAGAATTGTCTGCACTTTTTGTATCAACAGGTGGACGCATTCATGCTAAAGAAATTGAAGCAAATACAGTGTACAAAGGTTTAGAAACAACGAATGGTATAATCAACATTGAAGATTCAACCATAACCGTCCAACGAGGAGGTGCCGGTGGTATCGTTTTTTATGAAACCCCAAAAAATAAAGTGAAAGAGGGAGAGCAAGTTGTCAACCAAGTGAATCTTACCAATACAAAGCTTCTTGTGGAAGATGGCGTCGGTATTCGGGGACCTTATGGTTCAAAGGCTGTCGCTGAGGTTCATCTTAAAGATTCAGAAATTCGTGCCGATATGTTATTGAGAAATAAGACAAAACGTAAGTACCACGACGACGATACTCTTCCTGTCTCTCTTACATTAACTGCTGACAATTCGATTGTAGAAGGAAGAGCAAGAACATTAAAAATAAATACAACAGTTCTTACTCTGAGTAATAATAGCAAATGGTATTTAAAGGTCAGTCAAGAAGATATAGATACTGATTTTAATACTTTTAATTTCGATCTCAGTGATATTAAACAACGGGCACTTTCTACCGTTTCGGTACTAAACCTTAATAATAGCTCTATCGTATTTAATGCACCGCATGCTCTAGCAAAGAGCCAATATCAAACCTTGAGTGTAGGAAGAACAGCTGAGGTTTATAAATCAAGAGACAATATGATCCCTACTGTGGAAACAGCTTACCATGCAACAGGCAATGCAAGGATTTATTTTAATACCGAATGGAGTAGTGGTCTAGCCAAAGAACAACAAAAAACGGATCGCCTCCTTATTCATGGGAATGTGTCAGGTACAACAGCAATCTATTTCAATAGTCTTTCCAACAATAAGAAAGTGAAGGCTGAAGATTCCGTTCCCTCGAATATGCGTGGTATTTCACTCATTCAAGTATCTGGAAAAGCAGAGGAAGATTCCTTCAAGCTCGCAAATGGCTACACCACAATGGATGGATTGCCTTATAAGTATATGCTGAATGCCTATGGGCCAACATCAAGCCGTGGAAAAGCCAATGCGCAGCAAAGCGTTTTAGGAGAAGTGTCTCAAGAATCAGAAGAAAATACTCTTAAAGACTATACAAGCTATGTTATAAAAGGGAACACTATTGAGGGAGTTTCAGAAAATGACAAAGGTGAATCAGCGTCAAATCACGGAGAAAGAGGTAGCGTTCAAAAGCTTTTAAGAGAAGCTGATAATTTCTGGGATTTCCGTTTGCAAAGTGCTACTCTCGATAGTGAAGCAAAAATCAAAGCCCTTGTGCCTCAAGTGGCGAGTTATTTGGTAATGCCTCAAGCTCTATTCTCCGCTGGACTTTCAGATGTAAGCAATCAAAATACTTTGCTAGACACGATGCAGATAAAAGCCCTTGAGACAAAGGCTAATAAAAACAAAGGGATCTTTTTATCTACCTATGGCAACAAGATCACATTCTCTTCCAGCCGTAGTTCCTTGCAATATGGCTATGGTGCTGATATTCACTATGGTGCCTTACAAGCAGGTGTTATATTAGCAGCGCTAGAAGATCAAAATATTACCACAAATTTTGGTCTTTTGGGAACATATGGGAGATTAGCTTTCACCCCAAAGGATATGGAAGGTGCTGACAAAAGCACTCTAGATAAGTGGTCCCTTGCCGCATATGGAGATATCCGTCATAATAATGGAATCTACGTCAATGCACTCTTCTCCTATGGAGCTCTCAAGGGAAACATCAGCACAACTCCTAGGGGAAATACTGCAGAATTGAATGACGCAAATACATTTAGTGCATCAGCTACTATTGGACAAAAAATAGAAACCAATGCTGAAGGATTGTTCTTTGAACCACAAGCGCAACTCATTTATCAACGTCTTATGCTTGGCACCCTCTCAGATGTTGATGGCTTTGACGTGAATATAGGCACTCCTCATCAATGGTTAGTCCGTATTGGTGGACGTTTAACACAAAATATCTCTACAATGAAAGAAGGGAGTGCTGTTTCTCTCTACGGTAAATTAAACGTTATCAGAGCTTTTGGTGATAATGATGCAATAAAAATTGGTGATACTTTCCACCTCGATTCGATGAAAGATTCAGTTGAAGGTGGACTTGGTGTGAATGCGCAATTGTCTCAAAACATCACACTTCATGCTGATGTTAACTATCAACAGAAACTCCAAAAAGCTGGTGTATCTGGAATGTATCTTTCCGGTGGAGTGCGCTACCGCTTCTAAAATCAAGCAAATATAAAGTGCAATATATACTTCAATATAAGGAAGTGTGTATTGCGCTTTTTTTCGATTTGTAAAAATCGAAATTATTTTGTTACAGTCTCTCTTTCCCTTTGATAAATAAAAAGCATAAGATATTTCGATTTTTTTATTATATCTAAAATATAAAATACACAATGCACCCTTTGTCTCTTCTTTTTTGCACAAGGAGAGGTGCCTGAAAACTTTTAGAGCGTTTATGAATATCTTTTACCTTAACTGCTTATGACTTTCATGGCAACAAACTTTGGTTGATAAGCCATGTTTCAAATACTCTGTTTTATAGATTTTTTTTAAGTATAAAATTGCCAAAGTAAATTTTTGGGGACTCATTTTCCACTCATTTTTATGACCCTTTTAAAAGGTTTCCTGAAGCAAATTTCCTAGTTTTAAAGAGTATTGTTCAATAATTCGTTTTGTTGTTTACAATAAAAATATAATGATATAAAGGTTGTCTTGGTACTTGCGCCATCAGGGGAATGAAGTAAGCATCAAAGGCATACCAATAATAGAGGCATATCTATGTGTAAGAAATCTATTTATAAGAAAAGTTTTTTGTTATGTACAATTGCCGGAACTTTGATTTTTTCTCATTTCCGTCTAACTTATGCAGATACATCACCTTCTGAACTGCAGGTGCTTCGTGCGGATAAGAGAGGAGAAGAAAAGACCTTTAATAATGTTTTTGTCCGCGGTAGATTTTCTACAGCGCTTGCTGATGACGAAGCCTCTATTATTATTAAGAACTCAACAATGCGCGCAGATGCGATTTTGCTTTCTGCATGGACAAGTGGACGTATTCATGCTAAAAAAATTGTAGGAAAGTCAGATTCTCGCGGTTTGGAAATTGCAAATGGCATCGTCCATATTGAAGATTCAATCATAAATGTTTCTGGACATCATAAAAGTCGTGGTATCCTTTTTGATTACATCCCGGATTCCAAAGTAAGAGAGGGCGAAGAAGTTGTTAATAAAGCAATTCTTACCAACACAAAACTTCTTGTTGAAAATGGTATTGGTATTCTAGGACCAGATTATGCAAAATCTGTTGCTGAGGTAGTACTTAAAAGTTCAGAAATTCGTTCTGATATATTATTAAAAAATAAAATCCCAGAAGATTCAAAAGATACCGATCCTCGCACTTTTATATTAAGCGCTGACAATTCGATTATAGAAGGACGAACAAAGACTTTCCCTCAAAATACAACGATTTTTACTCTCGACAATAACAGCAAGTGGTACCTAAAGATTAGTCAATTTGAAGTAGATAAAGAATTTGACAGCTCTAAAGGGTACTTGCTCACTGATATTAAACAACGGGCACAGTCTATTGTCTCATTATTAAACCTTAATAATAGCTCTATCATATTTAAGGCGCCACATGAACAGGCAAAGGATCAATATCAAACCTTACATGTGGGAAAACAGCCAACAGTTGAAGTTGCGAAAGCAGAGCAAAA
The DNA here is from genome assembly GCF_046245125.2 of Bartonella heixiaziensis. Lineage (GTDB taxonomy): Bacteria > Pseudomonadota > Alphaproteobacteria > Rhizobiales > Rhizobiaceae > Bartonella > Bartonella heixiaziensis. The sequence goes on from NZ_CP176404.1 coordinate 1,510,962, forward strand.
CAGAAGCTCCCATGCAACAGCAGTCTACAATGCGACAAGTAATGCAAAGATTTATTTTAATACCGAATGGAGTGATGGTCTAGCCAAAGAACAACAAAAAACGGACCGTGTTCTCGTTCATGGTGATATCTCTGGCACCACAACAATCCATTTCAACAATCTTTCAAAAGACGAAAAGTCAGAAGCAGCGGATTCTATTCCCTCGAATACACGTGGTCTCTCACTTGTTCAAGTTTTTGGAAAAGCAGAGGAAAATTCCTTCAAGCTTGCAAAGGGCTACATCACAATGGATGGATTGCCCTATAAGTACACGCTGAGTGCCTATGGGCCAACATCAAGCCGTGGAAAAGCCAATGCGCAGCAAAGCCTGTTGAGAGAGAATGAAAGCTTTTGGGATTTCCGTTTGCAAAGTGCTACTCTTGATCCTGAAGGAAAAATCAAAGCTCTTGTGCCACAAGTAGCCAGCTATTTGGTACTCCCCAATGCTGTATTCACCGCTGGATTTGCTGAGGTGAAAAATCAGGATATACTGTTAGACAACATGCGGGCAACGAACTTTGGAGAAAAGGATAATAAAAAGAGAGGTATCTTCTTCTCTACTCACGGCAATAAGGTCACCTTATCTTCTGATCGTGATCCATTACAATATGGCTATGGTGCTGATGTTCAGCATACAACAGTACAAGCAGGTGTTACATTAACAGTGTTAGAGAAACAGGACATCACCACGAGTTTTGGTCTTTTGGGCACATATGGGAAATTAGCTTTCACCCCAAAGGATATGGAAGGTGCTGAAAAAAGTACACTTGATAAATGGTCTCTTGCAGCATATGGCAGCATCCAACATAACAATGGCATGTATATCAATGCGCTCTTCTCTTACGGAATCCTCAAGGGTAATATCACCAGGGCTCTTATTGGAAACACAGCAGAATTGAATAACACAAATACATTGAGTGCCTCAGCTACCATTGGAAAAAAACTAGGAACCAATACTGAAGGGTTGTTCTTTGAACCACAAGCGCAACTCGTTTATCAGCGCCTCACACTTAGCACTTTCTCGGATATCGATGGTTTCAAAGTGAACATGGGAAATCCTCATCAGTGGTTGGTACGTGTTGGTGGGCGTTTAACACAAACGATACTTCCTACTAAAGAAGGCTGCCCCCTCTCTTTCTATGGTAAACTGAATGTTATGAAAACTTTTAGTGATAATGGTACAATACAAATTGGTGATATGTTCCACCTTGATTCTATGGGATCTTCGGTTGAAGGTGGTCTTGGTGTTAATGCACACCTCTCTCAAAATGCTGTGTTCCATGCTGACGTTAATTACCAACACAAGCTCCAAAAAGCTGGCATATCTGGAATTAATTTTTCTGGTGGAATACGCTACCGTTTTTAGGAATCTTTGATCTTTCTTTTTGAACCCATAAGCAGCGTAGCAATGGAAGCGGCGTTGTTTATGGGTTGTGCATTACAAAAAAGCGTAATGTATTTAAAAGTTAATAAATTTATCACAAAAGAAAAAATATCAGGAAAATTTTTATGCATAAGAAGCATTTAGTATGCACAGCCACTTGTGCTTTATTTTTTTCTTATTTTAGCTTCAATAACACAGGGAATGCCTCTGGTTTAAATGCTTCAAACCCACAATACAATCGAGGGGCTTAATCATCACCTCCAAAGGACTTTAATCAACGATACTAAAGCAGCAACAAACAACCATAGAACGACGAGTTCTTTTGGTCGAGTTGGAAAGAATCCATATTTCAATCAAGCAATTCAAAATGATTTAAGTGAAATGAGAGGTCGCATTAATAGGTTAGCCTCATTTTCCGGTTACTATGGTTCTTCTGCACATCACAACGTATTGATGGAAAAACTTGGCCATGTATATGCAAACGCCCTAGCTAATCAATACAATCTTGAGGTTCTAAATAGCATTCCAAGAGCGACAACAGAAGAGCTTGAAATATAGCGTCTGGTGGCATGATGGGAGAAAATTCGTACTTCAGTAAGGAACTTCGAGAAGGATTAGAAAAAATAAAAAATGACGTTAACAAAGAATTCCAAGGTATCGGTCGCTATAATTCTGGTGAGCATAACTACGTGTCATATAAAAACTCAATGATGTATATACCCGTGCCATGGTTAACCAACACAATCATGATGTAAAACACATGCTGCTAGCCAGCGCAGTGCTTAGCCAACGCAATCAGAAACAATTAAAATCAGCAGAGGGTTTTTTACATCAACGAAGCAATGCAGCTACTCATGCTTTACAAAGCGCATTAAGCCTTGATGCTGATAATCAACAGCGTCCTTGATGCAGAGCGCAAACAATGGGTGAAGCAAGACAATCGCGGCTGGAATGAGCTGCAAAATAAAGCGAACATGTTGCGCGAAGTAGTAGCGGTAGATAACGCTTTACAAGAACAAAACAAAGCGCTTTCCGATACCTTGCGGGCAGAATTAAGGGATGCTTGGAACACCGATATGATAACAAAAGGTGAGAGCAAAGGAGAATCCCAAAGATCCTCTTTTCCATCTAAAGAGTATAAACCGTCTCTCATTTACTCCAACGCAAAGAAAGAGCGTGCCGTTAATGAATTGCATCCTGCTCTTAGTATGCCACAACGTAAGGATAAGAAAAATTCATTCCCGATAACAGGTGATGAAGTTATTCCACAGCATAGTGTCAATAAAGATTATAAATCTAGTGTTGATGTTAATCCAGATGCGAATATGAGTTTCTCAACAGCGAAAACCACTCTTAACGCATCAACAGAAATGCATCTGAATTTACTTCCAAAGCTTAATGCTGTTGAGGATACTGAAAAACCATCTACGCTTGCAGATGATAAGAAAAACGCAATTTTATCCCGTGCCTTTTTTAATCCTGAAGTAAAAGCCAAAACTCTCACGCCACAAATTGCGAGCTCTTTAATGATGCCTAATGCGATGTTTGCCGTCGGATTTGCTGATATGAACAATCAAAATGCATTGTTAGACAATATGCGAATAACAATGTTTGAACCAAAAGATAATAAAGAGAGAGGGATTTTCTTTTCTACTTATGGCAATAGGATTACGTTATCTTCCACCCCTAATCCCCCACAAGACGGTGCTCGTGCAGACATTCGCTATGCTGCATTACAAGCAGGTCTTACATTAATAACGTTAGAAGATCAAAATACCAACACAGATTTTGGTCTTTTGGGAACATACGGAAAATTAGCTTTCACTCCCAAAAACAGAGGGGGTTCCCAAAAGAGTTTGCTTGATAAATGGTTACTCACCGCATATGGAAACATTCAGCATGACAATGGCATGTATGCAAGTGCATTCCTCTCTTGTGGAATTTTCAAGGGAAAAATCACCAACGCTCTCACGAGAAATACAAAAAAAGCAAATGACCCAAGAACACTGGAAGCCTCTGCCACCGTTGGTCAAAAATTGCCAACCAGTGTTGATGGAATAACGCTTGAACCACAAGCACAACTTGTTTATCGGCGTCTTATACTTAGCACTCTCTCAGATGATGGAAACTTTAAAGTGAACATGGGCAATCCTTATCAATGGTTGCTCCATATTGGCGGACGTTTAACGCAAAACAAAGGCCATGCCATTTCTTTCTACGGAAAACTGAACATTATCAAAGCTTTTGATAGAAAAGAAGAGACTATCCAGATTGATGAGAGTTTTCAGCTTGCTTCTATGGGAACCTCTATTGAAGGTGGTTTTGGTATTAACGTGCACTTATCGCAAAATATCGCCCTTCATGGCGATATCAGCTATCAACATAAGCTCAAAAAAGCTGGCATATCTGGAGTGCATGTTTCCAGTGGAATGCGTTATCGCTTTTAAAAATACTTTGATCGATATCTTGAAATAGTAAGGAGCACCTATATATCCTGTTTTGTTACCTAGAAAAATAACAAAATGAGTTAAAGGTTTTATTTTTTATCAAAGGAGGGGGAATGAATACCTAGGAATGTACCCATATGAAAAAAAGCTTCTTACTATACACAGTTTCTGGAGTTCTCTTTTGCTCTTATCCTCTTAATGCAAATACATTACAGCTCCCCTCTAAAGATTCTTCACTTGAAAAACACTCTCTTGATAATTCGAAAGCTGAAAAACGAGTAAGGCGTACAAACCCTAGGTCTAAAGAACCTGTAAAGCTTATGGTATCTGAAGGAAATAGTGAAAAACCCAAAGCTGGAAATACTCTACCTGAAACACTTACAACGAGAGATACGGTTTCTGCCTCTAAACCAGAGCTGCAACTTTCTCGAATGAGTGCACAATCTCTAACGACACAAACTGAATCTACAGAAGATGTACAACTTCGGCCTACAGAGCCAAAAGCCATACGAAATGGCGTTGAAGACTCTACAACAGACACAACAAAAATTAAATCGAGAAAACGTCCAAGTGTAAACTCCTCTCCTATGAGTTCCACAGCCGAAGAGTCGCCATCTCGTCCTCGTATTTCTACACAGCCAACATCTGCAGAGCCCGCACCACTGATACTGCCAGCGCCAGAAAAACCAGCAGCAGCAGTAGAAGCAGCGCCTCAACAGCCTGAAGAACAAGTAAAAATTGAGGATATGAACTCTGCACTTGAAGTACAAAATGGTGAGACTGTAACACGGCATAACGTTAAAATTCACGACAAATTTGTTGCCATAGATGCACAAGAGGAAAATTCGACGGTAAAGATAATAAAAGGAACAGTTTCATCAGGCTTTATCGCATTGAATGCATCAAACGGTGGAAGTATTCATGCAACAGATATTAATGTGACAACACCTTCTGTTGGCTTGGTAAACATGCGTGGTACAATAAGCCTAAAGGATTCGACAGTGAATGTTACAGGTGACTATGGAGGTTATGGTATCGTTTTTCGCGGCATCTACACTATTCCCGAAGAGCAAGATGCCCATAATGGAGAAGATGGAAGTGATAAGGTCCAAGAAAAAAGCATTGTCAGTAAGGTGATGCTCACAAATACAAAACTTTTCGTTAAAAATGGCATTGGTATTGGCATTTATGGAATAACTGTAAACGGTGAAGTTAATCTCAAAGATTCAGAAATCCATGCCGATATATTAATGGAAAATAAAAAAACTGTTGAAGCTCCCCCGCATACCTTTACCTTAAACGGGGATCACTCTGTTTTAGAAGGTCGCGTAAATACACGAAAAGATAACAGAACAATCTTTAATCTAAGCAATAACTCAACATGGCTCTTACCATTTAGTAAAGAAGCAGAAGATAACGATCAAGATCCATCTGACTATGAGCTGTTTGATGTCGATGAAAAATCATACTCTAAACTTTCTGCACTAAGCCTCACGAACAGCAGCGTTGTGTTTGACAAACCAATGGCAGGACATTATCAAACTTTGTTTATAGGCTCTAAACCGCAGCAAGAAGTTAAAACTCCTAATACACCAGTAGCTTATAGTGCAACAGGGAATGCAGAGTTTCATTTGAACACTAAATGGAGCAGTAATTCTCCAGTGCAGGAACAAGAAACCGATCGTGTTGTTATAGATGGCGATGTATCAGGAAGCACCGTTGTTCACATCAATCTCCTAGAAAAGAATCAAAAAATAACTGATAGCAGTTCTGTTTGGGGAGAACACATGGCTTCACTTCCTTTAGAGACACATGGCATTTCAGTTATCCAAGTTTCTGGGAAAGCTAACGAAAATTCTTTCAAGCTAGCAGAGAAATATATGACGATGGGTGGTTTGCCTTATAAGTACATACTCACTGCCTATGCACCAGGGACATCCCATGCAAACCAAAACCTCTTTGGTAAAAATGACAAAAACTTCTGGGATTTTCGATTGCAGAATGCCTACGTTGATAGAGAGAAGAAGATCAGAGCAATTTTACCACAGGTCGCAAATTACTTAGTCATGCCCAATGCTTTGTTTTCCGCTGGATTTTCTGATGTGAACAATCAAAACGCGCTGTTAGAGAATATACACACAAAAGTGTTTGGAGCAGAGAAGAGTAAAAAGCAAAGCGTTTTCTTCTCCTCCTACAGTGAAAAAGTCACTTTATTTTCCAACCGTGACCCACTGCGTTACGGCTACGATGCTGATGTAAACTATAATGCTTTACAACTCGGTGTCGTATTGGCTGCACTGGAAGGTAAAGACATCAGTACACATTTTGGTCTTTTAGGAACATATGGAAAACTTGCTTTTACTCCAAAGGAGATGGAAGATTCTGAAAAGACTACGCTTGATAAATGGTCACTCACAGCATACAGTGGCATTCAACATAGCAGTGGTCTATACGTAAACACACTTATTTCCTACGGGAAACTGAATGGGAATATTACCACGGCTCTCATTGGAAATGCTGCAAAACTAGATGGCACTGAAACGCTCAGTGCATCTGCTATCGTGGGACAAAAATTAGCAACCAGTATTGAGGGGCTGATGTTTGAACCACAAGCGCAACTTGTTTATCAAAATCTCCTGTTTGATGTTCTCTCAGATGCCGATGGTTTTGAAGTGGATATGAACAATCCACATCAATGGTTGGTACGTATTGGCGGACGTTTGACAAAAAATCTCTCCTCCACTGAAGAAAACAAAGCTGTTTCCTTCTATGGAAAACTGAATGTACTTAAAACTTTTGGTGATGGTGGAACGATAAAAATTGGTGACACATTTTATCGTGATCCTACCGGATCTTCAATTGAAGGTGGCATTGGCGTTAATGCACACCTCTCTCGAAATATCGCACTCCATGGTGATATGAGCTATCGGAAGAAACTCCAAAAAGCTGGTGTATCTGGAACAAGTTTTTCCGGTGGAATACGCTATCGTTTTTAAAACAAAACCAATGTATAATTTTTCTAAAAGGCAGTACAATGTACTGCCTTTTTTATTAAATCTCCATTTCTCAAAAAAAATTATACAAAAATATTAAAACATGATCTGATATATAAACGACCATAGCCAAGCCACTATCAATCTTCACAAGCCAACGCACATTCCCATAAAATTTAGCGACCCCACAAAGTTTAATAACCAAAAAGGTCTCTCTCTAAATTTGGAAAAACAGGGTAAAATGAAAATATTGCATGATTTATTCCAAGCGATAATTTTGCATCACGTACTTTGATAAAACCTCTTCTATGCGTGAAGAATTGGTGCTTGAAGCACAAACACAACTTGCTTATCAAGCCTCTATGCCTGATGCATTCTCGAAGACTAAGAGCTTTAAAATGCATATAAAGAAATATACTGATGTATAATGATAACTTATCGTTTTGCAACTTGTAATGGGTACACCAACACCAAATACAAGAAAATCTTTGTATTTCACCTCCATTCTAATTCAGAATCACAAAAATCCTTTGCTTGCACATCATAGAGGAGGCAACATATGGATAAAAAAACATTTGAGAAAAAACGCGAAATGCCTTTATGAATCCTCTTCATGCAAAAGTAGATACAAAACTGGAACATATAACGAGGATAGCAACTTGTACCTTCATAATAAGCATAAAAAATGGTGAGAGCTCTCTAGATCTTGCGTTATACCTTTCATAAATGACACTGGAATATGGGAATTTGAACAAGGAGAGATGTTTCTTTAAGACAAAAGCGTGAATAAGCAACACGAAGCGTGCGATTATAATAAATATTATAAGCCATCACCACCATACTATTTATCAACTTGCAATTTTGTAACTACTCTTGCATGAAGATAGTTCATAAGAGATATTTTGACTCCTTTCTTCAATGTTCTTATTCACACGCTAATTCCCCTTGTAACGTGCAAATGGATAATTTTTATTGCTCCAACATACAACGGATTTGCAATAAGACAATCTTACGATATTCAGAGCTCTTATTCAAAATACAAATGATCAATTATCATTATAAATCAAATGCTTTGCTTATAATATATGAAAAATACCCATCATCAATGTTACAAAAATGGATAACACCTCCCCCCTACTCTATCGATGGTTCACTTATACACTTTCTTTATAACACACAGATACGAAAGACGTTTTCCCCTAAAAGGAACAAAATTTCATAGTAAAGATTCCATAAAAAGGTACCTCCATAGGAAGTGAAAAAGCTATTTTTCTGCTTAAAAACAACAGCAGAGAGCCCCTACTCTCCGAGGAAAAGTCCTCACAATCAACCAAAAGAAGAGAAAAATGCGTTCTCATCCAAAATCAATCTCTCTCACAGTAAAGGAGCAGATTTTTTTGCAATGCAAAAACAAAAACCGCGAAAATCAAAACCGCATAAATTGTGGCACCAAAGAGTAAAAGAAACCGAAGTTGCTCAATAAATTCACAACTCTAAGTACTTTTAAATTATTTAGGATGCCCGATATTGAATGAACTTGGATCACAGCTTCAAATCTGTTTCTTTTGCACACGCAGCTCCTTGCATAGCTTTCGAAAGATCGTTCACTGCACCCAAATGAATTTGAAGCAATTCACTATTACGACGTAATTTTTCCTGTAAATCTGCTAACAAGCTTTCGATCTCACTCTCAATATCTTCATTCATATAGCGTTTTATGTCGCTCATAGATTTATTAAGATCACGTAAGCCACGTGTTTTACATAAATTTATTTCTTCATAATCTGGAAGGCCACTGCTCTCTAGCATATTGCTTTCATAATCAATCACTTGTGCCAACCCCTTCACGGCAGCTACAAATTTTGTCATCGCCCACTCACGATCAATAAGGTCATTATCAAGAACTTTTGCTTTTGATGTAAAGCTCTCATCACCATATTGCACTACAGACATTTTTATTTCCCCTCTTCAACAGTATTGTCTAATCCTGATCTCAAATGAGAAAAATTAAACAACCTTTCTTCGTGCTGATACACTCGATTGGGTTCATTGTGCAATTATTGTACCGACAACAACACGACGATCCTTAAAAGCGTATATCTGTTTAACTTTCAACACATTGTATGAAAGCATATTTTTCTTATTTTGCTCAAAAACCGCCATTGGCACGATATCAATTCTAGAAAACGCCACAAATCCTCAAACCAATACGCAGCGGATATCACGAATTTCAAATCTTCGGCAAAAAACGACTATGCACTAGCTACCACATAAGCTCAACAAAAACTTGTAGCATATAAAGATCTAAATTCTTTAAAGATTTCAGCATTTTACCCTCCATAGCTTTTGACTTCACATGCCTCTGATCCTGCATGCCATTTGGCACACCACAGGATCAGCTTGCACAAATCCAGAAAGATTTACTCTTCTCACATGCTCTCTTCTGCATAAGACACAAGCATTGTACGCAAAACACAAGAAGAATACTCCTCTGAACAGATGGACCACACGACAACATCAAAAAAGATACCTAAAAACAGCTAAACAGCCACAGATTTCCCTTTTTCAATTATCATTCGCTTTTCTTTGCATTAGCTACTCATAGTATAGGATTTTTTTAGTCCTTTCAAGAGTTCATAAAAAATGTAAGGCTCCATAATTTTTAATCCAGAATCCCTTTACTCACTCCTACACAGACGTTTTCATCATTTTAGTGCGATACAATCTTCGCGCATATCATCAAATAACGCATAATTTGCCATCGCAGTCACTTCTTTACACTGATCTCCAGAGGAAAAAGAAATCATAAGAATGATAATTTTCTCTGCAAAACGAAGCTTTTTCTGAGAAATGTATCTTAACTCTCAACATTCAGAACCGCACTATACTGTTGCTCCCCTCTTGCAATAATCATCAATGATTGTATTGGATACACCTTCATAGGCAGCTTTAGTCAATCTTATTACTGCGTAAAATCAATCAGAAGACTTGTATGAAAAAAGTTTTTTCAGACGACACCTACACACTGAAAAAACAGACAAATACAATAAATCTTTCACCTTTTTTATGCTTCACAGTGCCAAAGCACCTTAATTTCTTATAAGATTAAAGAAGAATTTTAAACTTGCCGAATGTGTTGTATCAGCATATATTACAGGCTGTAACATTATATTATTCATAAAATTGATACCACAAAGAACAAAAAAGAGGTTCTTATGGCTGATCTTATAAAAACCGCGATGCTTTATTCAACGTTGATCGTCAGCATCAATGCTTTTGTTGTCTTAGCGCTCGTAATAGAGATGCACTAAACATACCCTCCTGGCTTTTTGGTGAACTGCCCAGAGAAGCACCGCAAATTTAAGACCAAAGAAGAATGTTAATATAGCAGATCAATCACGTACCAATTTCAATTGTCGCGTCTAATTATTCTTGTGTTAATCGTTGTTTTTATACGCATTTTTTACAATCAGACTCAATATTTTCACTCCCTCTTCAATCGTAATGCCCTTTTTAAAATACCTCACTTCTCTTCCACTTTCTATTGAAAAGCACAACTCAACAAACCCAAAATTTCGTTGACTGTTCATGAGGTGTATGCATGTCGTGCAACCTTTTACACATACTTTCAATATAAGCCTATCTTCACTCGTAAACACTGTGAAATCCTTATATCAATAAAGACACAATACTCCTTCAAGAAACTGTATGATAAAAACCTGTTTTGCTTTTCCCTTATCCTCAGTTTCTACATCAAAAAGGTATTGGTTGTTTTTGCTAACCAATTTTCTAAACTAGAATGAAAACCATGGAAACATACCTCAAATCCAGCATGTTGCATGTGTCATGATATGCTGTTCCCATGAAGAGAGAAAACCCCCTCAAAGAGGAGGTCCTCATTTACTGAAACCGACATCTTTGACGTTCAAGACAAAATTCACTCTCTCTTGAAAGAGAGCAAAAACAATATTGTCACAATTACTTTTTATAATTTTACAACTGTCTTTTTTTCCTCAGATTTACGAAGACTGAGTATAATTTTTAATCTCCAAAAAGAAGTTGTCTACCCGCTTTTATTGCATTCTCACAATTTTGAGATGTCTGCATAGATGGCCCACCTAAGTAACACTTCTTTTCCCATTCGAGGCGTAATTTTTCGTCTTTCTTAAAATCTTCTACGTTGTAGATTTTTTCTTTACAACCAGCAACACCAAGTCCAGTGCAAAGGAGCAGTGCTGTTATAATGACTTTGTTCATGAATGAGTTCCTCTCCTTTTTTCTTTCCAGTTTTTTGCTTATCGTCATTTATAAAGCTTTACTCAGGCCAACTGTTTTTACGCGTTTCACGTTCAGCTTGCTCTGCATTTTTACAGTTTTGAGAATCGAACTCCCCTGAAATAAAACATTTCTCTTTCCACTGCTGGAGTAATTTGGGATCTTTCTTAAACTCTTCTACGCTGTAGATTTTTTCTTTACAGCCAGCAACGAAAAGACCCACGCAAAACAGCAATGCTGTGATAATGACTTTGTTCATGATTTAATTCCCCTTCGGTCTTTCAAATTTATGAAGTTTGGGCGCAATTTTTAACGCCCCATAAAAAGTTCCATATACGCTTGTTGAACATTTTTACAATTTTTGGATGTCTTTACAGAAGATGGTCCTATCTTCTCACATTTCTTCCCCCATTCGTCGAGTAATTTTCCATCCTTCTTAAACTCTTCCACGCTGTAGGTTTTTTCACAACCAGCAACAAAAAGACCAATGCAAAGAAGCAGTGCTGTAATAATGAATTTGTTCATGAATGAATTCCCCCTTTGTCTTTCAAAGTTATGAAGTTTGGGCGCAATTTTTAACGCCCCATAAAAGTTGTACATTCAGGTCATTGTGCTTTCCTACAATTTCAACCCCGCCTATACATTAGATTTTTTGTAACCCATGACGATAAATCGAGCGCAAAGAATGAACGTTACCATAAATATTTTGTCGATGATTTAATCGTTATCTTGTTTTTTCTCAGCTTCATTTCTCTTTTTGATATTTTCACGAAGTTCCTTTGCAAGATTTTTGTAGTGCTCTTGAAAAAGTTCCATATCGGCTTGTATGACATTTTGGCAATTTTCGGATGTCTCTAGAGAAGATAATCCCATCTGTTCACACTTCTTTCCCCATTCTTCCATCAATTTTTTATCTTTTTTAAATTCTGCTACGCTATAGGTTTTCTCGCAACCAGCAACGACAATTGCAGTGCAAAGCAGCAATGCTGTTATAATGATCTTGTTCATAAATAAATTCCCCTTCTGTCTTTCAGATTTACGAAATTTGAAAGACAATTTTTAATGCCCCATAAAAAATTCACCACATGCTTGTTCAGCACTTTTATAATTTCGAGATGGCTTCATAGATCTCCCTTGGCTCTTCACACTCAACCCATTCGTCGCGTAATTTTCATCTTTCTTCAATTCCACTACGCCACGTTTTTTTTCACAACCAATAACGAGAAGCCCTGTACAAAAAACAGGGTTATAATCATAACGTTCTGGGAGAATAAGTTTTGTAAAGCACAAATCTCAGTAAACTGATCGCTTATTTTATCCCCCCTCTAAACATTACTATAAGTTAATAAAATGGGCATATAGCTGAAAAAAAGAATAAACACTACTGTTTAATTGTAATATTTTTTTCTTTAGTATAAAATAAACAAGAAATAATCTCTCATTCACAACCATTATGAACGCAATCTTATGAAGAACCCGTGCCTGTCTCTTCAAGTGCGATACAGGTAAAAAGCAGTATTCCTTTTAAAATGATCATATCAGCAGATAAAGCCTCATAGGTGAGAAGTGGAAAGAAAAAGAATTGTTCGGCAATTTTTCTCACGCAATGGGATTAAGGCACCAACATGACAAAGAGGAAGCTTTGTCACAACATGGCTTTTTCTCAAAACAATGGGTAAAAATGTTACTTGTCGGCAAATTCGTATCATTCAACAGGGTCATTATGTACAGCGGTTTGTTGATGAGGTTGATCGGGCGCACTTGGGGCTTGCAGAAAGAGTGATGATTTTGACAAAATCAGCATCATTTTCCCTCACCAGCAAATTATAAAAACTTATAACCTGCCACTCAAAAAGCACAAAATGAACTACGGTCTAGTGAATTTGGCAAGCCAAAAGAGTGGAGAAAAAATCATAACAATTATAATCGCATTGACCTTTAAAGATTTATAGGAAAAATAAAAAGTCAGTGAAACACCAACATGCTTAAGTCGTTTCCAGTGAACCGCGCTCTGTATCAGTTTTGTAGTGACAGCATACTCTCTTATGTAACATCACTCAAAGAGTGTAAGATCAATATCGGGTGGTGCTAAATGCAATAAGAGTCCATCAAAAACCAAATGAGACATGAAGCGCCAAAACCAAAAGTGAGAAATAGAATTACTAAAAATATGAAAGGCGTTCTATATATTTCTGCTAACTGGTTTGATACTCTGAATCCATAACAAACATAACAAAAGCCAAGCAGTAAATAATTTGCTCTTTTTATGATTCTTAATATCCCCTTAATCAGTCCACGAATTTCCAAAAGAAAGGAAAAGATTGTGTATTTCAATTTTCCATATTTTTTCGTGTGTGTAGTGGATGGGATGGGTTGTGCTTCGTCTGAAATTTCTTCTTCACGATCACGACGCGTCATCAAATTTTCATTAACTTCCCCCCATATATCTCAATTCAGCGCGCACAGATTTATTTATATTCTAGTAGCTTTGTAGTTACACAACAGAAATAAAACATGCAACTGTTACTTTGTTGGATGCAGTTGCGGGGTAATCCTTTGCTCCCCAAAATGGATTGTACCATTGAAATTTTATAAGAATGTTACCATCCTTTACACAATATCTTACCCATCCGCCGATTTCATAAAGCCAAGCGCGAGATGCTGTAATTAAAACGACTGTCCCTGAAGGAATATAAGATTGAGGATAATAAGCCTATTATCCATCATCAAGACCTTGATCAATTAACTATACAGGAACATAAAGTTTGTTGATGCGTATCACATTTGTTGAACGATATACTTCTCCTCTTTATGGTATCTTATATTGCTGAATATAAGAAGAAGCTTTCTTTCCAGCGTAAAAATTGAAATTTAAACAACAAGAAAATGCAAAAACAATTGCAAAGATTGCTCTCTATTTGTATTTCATAAATGAATCTTCCCCCAATTATTTCTCATAATGATGATTTCAGAAAAAATATAAAAAAATCAACAAATTATAAAATAATGTTTTTTATAAGTTATACTTTCTTATGTAGAATTGAGATCGTATTTGATGATCAAAAGTGTCCATAAAGAAAAAAGAGAGTGTTGAGAAAGCAGATGACAGAAGAATACTCTTCCGATAAGTAGTTTCACAATATAAAGACAGTTTAATAAATGGCAAATGTATAAACAGGTGCAACATGAATGAACTTACCCATATTGATAATATTATAGCACATTACGACGCTGTTTTTTGTGATGTTTGGGGTGTTGTGCATAATGGTGTGCACGCCTTTGAACCGGCATTGAAAGTGTTGCACAAAATTCGACAGATGGGAAAACATGTCATTTTCTTGACCAATTCACCTCGTCCGCGCGAAGATGTCATTGCTCAATTACAAAGCATGAATGTTGATAGCGATTATTATGACGCCATTATCACTTCAGGGGATGTAACACGCGATCTCATTCGTTCTGCACCGCGTAAAGTTTTTTTCATTGGTCAGCAACGTGATTTGATGTTGTTTGAAGGATTAGATTGTGAACTGGTTGAGGAATGGGAAGCCTCTGTCGTGGTTTGTAGTGGTTTTCTTGAAGATCTTGATGAAGAACCGTCTGCTTATGAAGAGATGTTTCATCGTATGCGAGCGCGCAATTTGCCGTTTATTTGCGCCAATCCTGATGTGATTGTACATTATGGAAATCAAGAGTTTTGGTGTGCTGGTGCACTGGCGCGTCTTTACCAACAATTAGGGGGAGAGGTGCGCATTGCCGGAAAACCCTACGCACCTATTTATGAGTGTGCCTTTGAAAAACTACAAAAATTTCGCGGGACAATGGAAAAAAATCAGGTTTTAGCTATTGGCGATGGTCTTTTGACCGATGTCAAGGGTGCAATCCATTTTGGTCTTGATGTCCTTTATATTATGGGGGGTATTCATCGTTATGATTATATGCAAAACGGTGTGATAGATAAGCAAGCTTTGCACTCTTTTATTGAACATCATGGCTATAAGCCACAAGCGATAATGTGGGCACTTCAGTAATGTCTGATTTTTTGCGTTTTCGGGGGATTCGTATGCTTCCTTTGGCTTGGCGAGGGGCAGTGTTGGCGCTTGGAAATTTTGATGGTGTTCATCGTGGACATCAGGTGGTGCTTCAAAAAGCGCTTGATTTAGCGCGTATAAGAAATAAGCCTGCTGTTGTTTTAACCTTTGAACCGCATCCAAGAAGTTTTTTTTGTTCTTCAACTCCTGTCGATCGTTTGACAGAAGCTGCTGAAAAAGCAGAAATTTTTAAAATCCTTGGGTTTAATGGTGTGATTGAACAGCCTTTTGATGCACATTTCGCTGCTCTTTCAGCAGATGAATTTATCACCCTCATTTTAAAACAAGCCTTTGATGTTTCAGTTGTGGTAACGGGTGAAAATTTTCAATTTGGTCATCACAAAAGTGGAAATTCACGCCTTCTTTGTGAAAGGGGTAAAAAATGTGGATTTGAGGTTGTTCAAATTCCTTGCGTGCGTAACCCACAAGATCCACAACAGTTGCTTATTTCTTCCAGCTTTATTCGTCAGCTTCTTTCACAAGGTCAGGTGGAACAAGCAGCCCATTTGTTAGGGTATCATTATCGGGTACGCTCAAATATTATCCAAGGCGAAAAACTCGGCCGGCTTTTGGGATTTCCTACCGCTAATCAGACTTTAGCGCCTCAAACCAGCTTAGCACATGGTGTTTATGCGGTACGGTTACGTCGTGCTAACGGTATTTTACATGATGGAGTTGCAAGTTTTGGTTGTCGCCCAACGGTGGTTAAAGATGGAATGCCACTACTGGAAACCTATTTGTTTGATTTTAACGATGATCTTTATGGAGAAAACTGCACTGTTTCTTTCTTAAAATTTTTGCGAGGACAAGAAAAATTTGATGGACTTGAGCCTCTAATTGCACAAATGCAACGGGATGAAAAAGTAGCAAGAGAAATTTTGATGGTAGCACAACCATTGTCAGAGTTAGATAGGCTGCTTACTTTTAAAAATATGCCTTAAGTTGATCTGAAAAGGATATGAGAGCAGCAAAAATAGCGCTTAAACTGACAATGATTAAAAAAATATACTCCAAAACATCGTGCAATATATGACTTTTTCGTTTTTGGGTGGGAGAATCAAATGTCTGGAGATCTGATTTAATCATTGTCTTACCTTTTGCTTATTTCATAATCTTCTGAAATCTTACGGCTTTTACTATGATTCAGAAGTTTATCGCTTGTTTCTTGCTGGTTGGTTAAGACAACGGATTAAAAACACGTAATTAAAGACATGCTAAACGATAAAGATGCATCGAGCGTGTTCCTTTGTAACAATAGGCAAGAAGAGGTCTTGGTGCTGTTTTTAAAATTGTTTGCATGGTTTTAATATCTGATTTTTCTATGGTAGGGGGTACAATGGGAATGTAGTGGGCTTTTATTCCATATTTTTGTGCTACCGCATTTATGAGAGAAAAATCAGGTTGATGCGACTCTTCTTGATCGGGACGGTTACAAACGATCGTTTTAAAACCAGCTTGCGCCAATGTTTGAATATTTTCCACGCTGATTTGAGCACTGATAAAAATGTTAGGTTCAATTTGTTGCAAGTTCATCCTTGTTCATCTCCGATAAGGTCTATCTTCATGATGTGCTCTTATTTAGTATCCAAAAGAATAATCAATTATGAAAGTGAAGTTTTTAAAGCGAATATTTTAACAGAAATGCCCTATCTGTCGAGAAAAATAGGTTTGGGGGAGAAAATATGACTATGCTATCAGGACATCTTATCTCATAAAATTTGTTTTATTGTTCTTTCTCTCTGCTTCTGTTGGCAACGCTTGATATGTTGTGTGAGCGTGATTATAGGAGATTTGTTTTTACGCAAAAAGAGATGTTGATGCTGCTAAAATAAGAGAGATTGCCTATTTCTAAAAGATTCCTTTAACTTTCTTTGATTTTGTTCGCTAAGTCTTTCCTCAAAGGCACTGTTCGAGGGATATGAAAGCATGGGCTTAAATTCATAGATTTCAGAGAAAATACCCTATTTCATGGAGATTGCGCAGTGTGTCTTCGTTTTGCTTTGCGCAATCCTTAAATAGAAGAAATCTTCCCTACAAAAACAACACACCATTGTGCTTAAACATTCAGGTAATTGTTTTAAACGAGGCATCCCACTTTGCTGCTAATCTTATCTCCTCGATATTGCTCGTGAAACGTATAAAAATCATTGGCCGTTATCCTCTTTACGCTTCTAAAACGTGTAAGCCAGCGTTTTCATTCGCTTTCTCGGCTTCTCATGTTTACCTGTTCTTACATTAATATGGTTCATAAGAAGCCTATAGAGTTCTTTCCCAAATGATTTTATATACACATATTCCCTCTCATGACGTGCAAAAAAGGTTCTTATGATTCTCAATCAAGAATGAAGTTGAGAAAAACTTTTTGTATTCTCATGCATATATAAAGGATGAATTCTCCTTATAAATAAAATGTCTTCTCTCAATGAGATGGAACAACTTTTTCCCTTATAGTTCCCCTATAGTACATTGTATCAACTACCCAGAAGGTGGGGGGCACTTCAAGCATTTAATGGGATTGGTACGTGTAGCCACTTTTATTGTGAAATAAGAAATGTCATTGTTTTGAACCTGTAAGATGTTTCTTGTATGCTTTGTTATTTTCTGTATAATCGCAAAAACGATAAAGCTGAAAGGCGTAATTCATGATCATTGGACTCTTGAATCAAAAAGGGGGTGTAGGAAAAACTACGTTGAGTGTAAACCTTGCTGCTAGCTTTGCACGAGCTGGGGCACGGGTTTTGCTTATTGATGGGGATCCGCAAGGGAGTGCATTAGATTGGGCGGCGGCGCGTGAAAATGCTCCCTTGTTTCCAGTTGTCGGTTTGCCGCGCGCAACAGTTCACAAGGAAATTACACAAATTGGTCATGATTATGATCATATCATTATTGATGGTCCTCCACGTGTGACGGATCTTGCGCGCAGTGCACTTATGGCTTCAGACTTCGTGCTTATTCCCGTGCAACCAAGTCCCTATGATATTTGGGCAGCTGATGGAATCGTAAAGCTTATTGACGAAGCGCGCGTCTATAAGGAAAATCTGAAATCTGCTTTTGTCATTAACCGTAAAATAGTCAATACAGCGATAGGACGTGATGTAGGCGAAGCCCTTGCCGTGTATCCGGTGCAGCTTCTTTCGGCTAGCGTTGCGCAGCGTGTGATTTTTGCCGAAGCAACAGCGCAGGGAAAAGCAGTCTATGAAATCAGTAAACAAGGATCAGCAGCAGCAGAAATTGAAGCTGTTGCAGCGGAAGTTAAGGTATTAGCACAATGAGTAAAAAGATTAAGATTGGTACAAAGCCAACCAATAAATCAACTCCTGTAACGGTTGATGCATGGGTAGAAAGCCGCAAAGGCAGTATGGATAAATGTATGAAACGTCTTACCATTGATGTGCCGGAAAGTTTGCATCGCTTGATTAAAATGAGTTGTGCCAGTCGTGGAACAAAAATAGCAGACGAAGTGCGTGAATTGCTTTTACAGAAATACGGAAAAGTGTAAAAACTGAGATACGGTAAAAAGTTTTTGTAGATTTCATTTATTTTTCTAAGAAGCAAAGGAAATCCATATAAACCATGATTGGTTGTGTCGTGTTTCACACATTGTGCTAAACTTGGTTTGCACATTTTCATATTTTCAAACATCTGAATTCTGTAAGTTGGGTATGAAATTGTAATCCTAAAATCAACAGATCAATCACATTGTGGTTATGGGATAAATGTTGGATGATATGTATGAAAATTAATGCTATTGTACCGGCATATCTTTTCGCGGCAATAAAAAAACGATTATGTTACGCAAACAATTGGGTTGAACTATCCGATTTTATCTGTTTAATGTTTATTCGCGCACTTTTTTGTTCTTTTATGACACTGTTTATTTTTTACTTCAGCGCATGCTACCAAGCATCAAAATACAAAAATCAATGGTGTAAGCTGCTCTGTTCGTTATGTTATGACAGTAATTATCATTTGTTAGCTATCACTCTTATGGACTGCATAACGTTTAAAGCTTTTAGATATGCCCCATAACGAGGCTGCTTTCAAAGAGATGAGAAAGCAAGCAATGCGTGTATTTTGGACAGCAACCAATTTCAAAATCAACCTGTTCAACACAGAAGCGAATTTCAACAAAGCCTATTTGCTCTCGAAAAAATGAACTTTTAGTTGTTTTATAAGACTTACCCTGTTTTATATCTGCTATGTCGCTGTAAATATGCTAAAATATCAATAAAACTGTGCATACTGAATTGAGGAATATGGGAGAGGCCACTGGATGATTTAGCTTCTATAAAGGTGACAAAAATTTAGACAAAGCATAGTCCATTCCTTCCAATCCACACAGTAAAAAATGCCTAAAATTAACCTCCCCACCCTCCATCTTCCTTTTGAATATGCGCAGGCTGATAAAGGGTACGCGAGGATGTTATACAAGCATGAGCTCCTATAAATTCAATATTCTGGTCAAGAAGTTACATGATAGGAGGAAGAGAAGCGCTGTCACTATTGTTTAGAATACCACTCATAATTATTTCAACCAACATGTGGTTGTACAGCATATATATACCTTGTCTCTATAACAGATTCTTATTGCGCTTAGTGCCATCTGATCTTGTCTTTACACTTTATGATTGATTTTACGGAAAAAGCACACCATCACTACAGAATTGATGCAAAGCATAGTCAAAAAGCTGAAAAACTATTGAGCTCGGCCAGCATCTCATTTGCTTCTTGGTTTTCTTATAATCTTTCAAGGTCAATAGGATTATAACTACGATGATCTCTTCTCCACTCTTTCTGTTTGTTTAAATTCACTAGACTACAGTCTACTTTGTGATTTTTGAGCAGAAGATTGTAAGTTTTTATAATCTGTAGGGTGAGAAAAAATAATGCTGATCTTTTGTCAAAACCATCATCTCTTCTGCAAACCCAAAGCGCACCAGATCAACCCCATCAACAAAACACTACGCATAATGGAACCTGTTGAATGACATGCGCTTGCCGATAAGTAACATTTTTATCCATTGTTTTTGAAACAAAACCAAGCCGTGAAAAAGCATCCCTGTTATGTCATGATGGCGCCTGAATCCCATTGCGTGAGGCAAATTACCGTGTTTTATAGGTTCCAATACCATATAATCGCATATTGCCGAACAATTCTTTTTCTCTCCACCCCTCATTTATCGGCCTCCATCTACTAACGTGATCACTTGAAAAGGAACACCACTTGTCATCGGTACAGTCCCTGAATAAACTAAAACGTTTTCTTCAAAAAATTGTGTTCACAATAGTTATGAATGAGATATTATTTCATACTAAGAAAGAAAATATTACAATCAAAGAGTAGCGCTCATTCTTTTTCAGCTATACGCTCCTTCTATTAACTTATACTAATCTTTAGAGGAGAACGTTTCTATGCTGAAATAAGCCAATCAGTTTACTGAGATTCATGCTTTACAAAACTTATTCTCCCAGAAAATCATTATCACAACACTGCTTCTTTGCACGGATCTTTGCGTTGCTGGTTGTGAAAAAAACTATAGCGTAGAAGATTTTAAAAAAATGAAAAATTATGCGAAGAGTGAATACCTAAATGGATGTGGAAAAAGCCTTCTAAAATAGAATCTCTTAAAAAGAGTGAAAACGTAGAAAAAGCACAAGGTGAACTTCGTAAAGAATCCTTTCAGAACGATTTTAAAAAATATCATAACAATGACAATAAACAAAAAGCGAAAAACAATCCAAAAACCGATAAGACAATAATTAATCATAAAAAAATCAACTTCGCATGGAAAACTAAAGAAGAACTATGATCTATTCACTATGGAAGAAACCGTTTTAAGGGAGCCCCTTGCAAGTGGAATGGACAAAGCCACTTAAAATCTTTCATCGATTCTATCTGCTCCGATTAAAACGTCTTGTACGCATCTACATTGCATTTATTATAGGTTACAACACCATCTACGGACGTTCTTTCATGCTCTTGTCAGGCTTTATAGCGATAGTTTTCAAACTTGGTATCTTCTAAAAGAAATTTGTGTAGACTCATCACTTATACAAATTTTCGCGCCCTAAAAAAACAAAGACACGCATAACAAGGACTCATACGCATTCATAAAACACTTTAATTTGGTGCTCCCGAAAATAATCGGGCACTTTTTATATCTTTTTTTAAGCTAGCAATACTTCTTGAACCTTTTACTTATCCCCCTCGTATTGAAGAGCCAAAACCCAACTCTCAAGATTAAAATGACTAACAAAAACCTTATCATTGTTAACACTCAACAACGATTAAAATTACCAGAATTGCACACAACTACCCCCCAATTATGAAAACAAAAAAATACTATGTTACATGACCTACACTCCGTCCCATTTCATAAGTAAAGCATTGATTGCTTTTCACTCCACATAAGAAATTCTCCTCATCAAGTAAAATCATCTATCTTTTATTCTATTAATATAGCAAAAAAATGGCCTTTTATTCCCTTAATGAAACCACCTCTTAAATGAGCCCGATACTTGAAAAGCAATAAGCCAACCACACCCAATTTATCTCGGCTCACTTTAACCGTCTTCAAGAGTTTCAGCCATCATTCTCTCTTTTAAGCACCCTCTCCCCATATTTTAAATGGTGTGTACTCATGCATCTGCTCTACAAGCTTGGTATTGCTATAAATCTAAAATTCTATTTTGGACCTCCCCAATTTGGAGCAAAAAATACCTGCAAAAATGACAATTCTGTTGGCTTACCATTGAGGAATTGATAGACGCGTGGATATCTTTTGATAGTTTGTTCATTTTTTTCTTTATTTTATCAATTTCGCTATAGAAATTCTGTTTTTGTAGCGTTTTTACTCTCTCTCCTTCTAATGAATCGCTACAAATCGCAATACCATTGATAATAATGACTTTTTATAAAAAAGATAAAATCGTACTTTTAAAGTATCATCTAATAAAGTAACAGAATCTATCTCCTTGTCTCAGAAACAATGAAAATGCCTTTGCCAAACCAATTGTTTTCCCTTCTTTCTTGAAGCATACCAATAAAAACAGAGAGACTGCTTTGAAAGCATACATATTGGGGAAATAAATGTACAATAAGCAAACCTCTATGAAAATAGCATATGCAAAATTCTTGCACCCGATTCCAATTTATTTGTAAGGTTTTCGCTACAAACATCAAATGAATAGATCAGTAAAGCCACTCATAAGTTTGCAAAAGGATTGTAAGATCCATTATCTCGCCGCCATTGTGAGGGGTCAGTGAAATCACTTGACCAAAGACCAACCTTGTTATTACGTGCTGTTTTCTCAGCACTCAGGTACTGTGCTGGAACAGGATTTTTACTCTCTTTTGAGAGCACCAACATACCCTCTGCAAGACCTGCTTCAGCTAAATCAACTCCTTGAACAAAACATTGCGCATAAGAAATACCATTGTGCATCAAAGCCTGTCTACAGGATAAATCTTTACCAAGTGTTTTGGTAACCAACCACGCCGTTGTAACTGCACCACAGGGCCATTCTTGATTGTTTAATTTTGCTTTTTGACGCGGTGCACAAGTATCCACACCATAGAGATGAATATTGCGGACGATATGTTTACGCCAAGATTGCGCAACAGGAGTAAACAATCTAAATGTGACACCACTGGTAACCGAAGCCCTACCCTGAAAAACAGCTACATTGTCCAATGAAACACTGTTCTGCAAATGATGATCCGATTCACTCTTTTCTAAATATTGTTTGATAATGGATTCCGTTGACTTCTTTTCTTCGACATGCATGTTAACAACATCTTGGATATCTCGCATCGTAAATATCTTGAAAACGCTTAAGTCTATTTTGTCTTTATATTGGCTTGCCCCCCACAAAATAGAACCTATAATGTAAACAATAACGATCATTTTAAATCGTACACGCTTAATACAGTCGCATAAAAAATTCATTATTCTCCTACCTTTTCATATTTTTATTAACAACTTGCCTACTCTTAAAATAAAAACTCTAAATAGGATGTTTGAGTATTAACTACATTCTGTAAGAAAAAACATTATTTCTTACAGCGTTTAATATTATCATCTCAAGAAAGATATAACTTAAAATTGCCATTTTTATGCAACACAATCTCAATGTGAAAAATCTTCCGTCTCTTGGCAAAAAATTGAGAGTGAGCAAATGCCGCTATCAAAGCTTTTAGAACAACAAAAACAAAAAAGTGAGCTAAACTGTGAGTTGTAAGATACTGGGGTCTTTTAGCCATTAGAGATAAGGAGATGTCAAGGGATAATCTATTTTTTCAAAGAGAGGTAAAATGACAAAGAATATATCCAAGAACAGCATATTTATCATTATCATGTTACTTTTAACTGCGCTCATTGTATCAAATCCTTCTTATGCTGCTGATGCTAGTGCATTTGGAAATCTTGATACTGTTTTAGATAGTATTGTTAAGATGATGACAGGTGCAACAGCAAGGCTCATTGCTACTATATGTGTTGCTGCCGTA
The DNA here is from genome assembly GCF_046245125.2 of Bartonella heixiaziensis. Lineage (GTDB taxonomy): Bacteria > Pseudomonadota > Alphaproteobacteria > Rhizobiales > Rhizobiaceae > Bartonella > Bartonella heixiaziensis. The sequence continues at coordinate 1,534,700 of NZ_CP176404.1, forward strand.
GGTATTGGTTGGATGTACGGCTTTATTGATTTACGCAAAGCAGCTTACTGCATTATCGGTATTGGTATTGTTTTTGGGGCTCCCACTCTCGTTAATAAATTAGTGAGCACAGCATAAATGAACGAAGATCCCCTTTTCCTTGCTTGTACACGACCAGCTATGATTGCTGGTGTCACGATAGAAGCAATGGCACTTAATGCTATGACAACAACTATTCTCTTTATTTTGACAAGCGATTTTACAATGCTTGGTCTTGGCTTTGGCATGCATTTTGTTTTGCGTGAAATAACAAAATACGATCACAATCAATTTCGCGTATTATTCGCTTGGCTCAATACCCGAGGAAAACAAAAAAATCTTAAGAGATGGGGGGGTGGATCTGCATCCCCGTTACGCCTTATTCGTACTTATAAGGAACTAAGCAAGTGAAACAGATGTCCGTCATAAAACGGGAATCTTTATCTGAAGACTATATTCCCTACGTACGCCACGTCAACCAGCACGTCATTGCATTGAACTCGCGCTGCTTAATGACTGTGATGGCCATTGAGGGTATAAATTTTGACACTGCAGATATCGATCAACTAAATTCCTTGCATAACCAATTAAACACTCTCTTGAAAAATATAGCAGATGAACGTGTTGCTTTATATTCTCACATCATCCGTCGACGTGAAATGATTTATCCAGAGAGTCGGTTTTATTCATCTTTTGCGGCAACATTAGATGAAAAATACAAACAAAAAATGGTTTCGCAAGAGCTGTATAGAAATGATCTCTTCGTTTCACTGCTCTGGAATCCGGCATCCGATAAAACAGAACAACTTGCTTCATTTTTCCAGCGGTTAGCAAAAGCGAAGAAAACGCAATCTGAACCAGATATGGAAGCTGTTCGTAAACTCGAAGAGTTAAGCCAAGATTTTATGCAAGGTTTGGAGGCATATGGAGCACGCCTCTTATCAATTTATGAACATGAAGACGTTTTATTTTCTGAACAAAGTGAATTTCTACACCAATTGGTGGGGGGAAGGCGTGAACGCATTCCCCTTACATTTGGTACTATTGCCTCAACGATTTACTCAGATCGTGTTATTTTTGGCAAAGAAATTATTGAAATTCGTCATGAAAGTAATGAGCGCTTTGCGGGCATGTTTGGGTGGAAAGAATATCCTTCCAGAACGCGCCCTGGTATGACCGATGGTTTGCTTACAACACCGTTTGAATTCATCTTAACACAATCTTTTGTCTTTAAAAGTAAAGCAGCTGCCAGTGCTATTATGGGCCGCAAACAAAATCAAATGATTAATGCTGCTGATCGTGCCAGCTCACAAATTGAAGCACTGAATGAAGCACTGGATGATTTAGAGTCAAATCGTTTTGTTTTGGGTGAACACCATCTCTCACTAGCCGTTTTTGCTGACCATCCCAAAATATTGGCTGAAAATCTCTCAAAAGCGCGTTCCCATTTAACCAATGGTGGAGCAGTTATTGCTAGAGAAGATTTAGGATTGGAAGCGGCGTGGTGGGCGCAATTGCCTGGAAACTTCAGTTATCGTGCGCGTTCTGGAGCCATTACCAGCAGGAATTTTGCAGCTTTATCGCCATTTCACTCCTTTCCCATTGGGAAAATCGAAGGCAATGTTTGGGGATCTGCTGTAGCATTGTTGAAAACACAAGCTGGTTCTCCTTATTATTTTAATTTTCATTACGGTGATCTCGGCAACACTTTTGTGTGCGGTCCATCGGGATCTGGTAAAACTGTAATTGTAAATTTCCTTCTCGCACAATTACAAAAACACAATCCAACAATGGTCTTTTTTGACAAGGATCAGGGTGCAGAAATTTTTGTGCGAGCTGGAGGTGGAAAATATAAACCTTTAAAAAATGGGCTCCCCACAGGGATTGCACCATTAAAGGGCATGGAATACACGGAAAAAAACAAAGTCTTTCTTCGCAATTGGATTTTAAAGCTCGTCACCGCTGAAGGGCAAACGGTAACAGAACAAGAGCGACAAGATATCGCCAAAGCTATTGATTCCTTGGAAAGCTTGCCCCACGCACAACGCTCTCTCGGCGCTCTTCAACTGTTTTTTGATAACACATCAAAAGAAGGAATTGCTATACGGTTACAACGCTGGATCAGAGGCAATGACTTAGGTTGGGTTTTTGATAACGAGCAAGATGAACTCAATTTAGACTCCCAATTTATTGGCTATGACATGACCGATTTCTTAGACAATGAAGAAATTCGGCGCCCCCTCATGATGTACCTGTTTCACCGTATTCTTGATCTTATTGATGGACGGCGCATCATTATTGTCATTGATGAATTCTGGAAAGCGCTTGAAGACGATTCCTTCAAAGCTTTTGCGCAAGATCGACTCAAGACGATCCGTAAACAAAATGGCATGATGCTGTTTGCAACGCAAAGCCCAAAGGATGCTTTAAACTCAACAATCGCACACACGATTATTGAGCAATGCCCTACTCAAATATTTTTTCCAAATCAAAAAGCGAATTACCAAGATTATGTTGAAGCTTTCAAACTGACTGAACGTGAATTTGAATTGATACAGTCAGAATTAAGCAGAGAATCCCGTCGTTTTCTCATCAAACAGGGACAAAGTTCCGTCGTTGCCGAGCTTAACTTACGCGGCATGAACGATGAGATCGCCGTCTTAAGCGGTACAACCAAGAATATTGAACTCATGAATCAAATTATCAACGAATATGGAACAGACCCCGAAAAATGGCTGCCCATCTTTCATCAAAGGAGAGAAAAACAATGAAAAAATATGGTTTAATTACACTCTTATCTTTATCTTTCATCTCTCATGCAACGTCACAAACAATCTCCGAAGCAGATGAATATTATAAAAATGCATTAGAAAGCACACAAAAACTAAACGCCAAAAAATCAAGCACAGCTGAAACCGTTTATGAAAGTACAATAAAAACTGCAGAGGAAATCAAGCAAATAAGTAATAAATTGAAATCGCAAGAAAATCCTAAATCCGAGGAGTTACAAGCTCTTCAAATAGAGCTGTCTCTTCTTCAAGCAAATCTTCAAAAGGACGCTTTAAGACTTCAGTCTCTGGCTATGATTCAGGCAAAAGATACAAAAACAAAAGACGAAATCCGTGAAGAAGACGTACAGAAAAAACACCTAGAGATTGCAGAAAAATTAAAAGAACAACTCGAGAAATCTGATGTCCGACTTTAGTTTATCCCCCTTTGAGAAAATTTCTGAATATATTTTAGACCCACTCGATCATGTAATGAACTTGACAGTGAGTGCGTTATCTTCTGCTATTTCAGCCCCACTCAATCTTGCCTCGATCATTTTTATCTTTTTATACGGTTATAATGTTATGACTGGTCGCGTTGCTCTTTCCATGCATAGCCTTCTTAATAACGTTGTTAAAATCGTTGTGGTAACGACCATGGCAACGAACGCAGATACATTTAATATCTATGTGAAAGACATTTTCTTCAATGATTTAGCGAACGCCATTGGGAATATGCTTAACAGTAATCCCACGGGTTCTAATGTCTTTGACCATATTTTGTTACAGGCAACTGCACGTTATCAAGAGGTCTTATCGAAAGCTTGGTTCCTTGAAAAGATTCTGGTTGGCCTTCTTGGCTCTTTGATGGTTGTGGCTGTTATTATCTTTTGTATAGGTGGTTTCATTGTCCAAATATTTGCACAGGTTGCACTTGTAATGGTCATAGGTCTTGGACCACTCTTTATTAGTTTCTATTTGTTCAATGCGACCAGAAAATACACCGATGCATGGATTACGACATTGGTTAATTTTACCATTTTGCAAGTTCTGGTGATCATGCTTGGAACCATTATGTGCAAAGTAATTCTACACGTTCTCAAAGGCTCCTATGATTCAATCTACTACCTTTTCCCCCCTGTCCTTGTGATCTCAATAGTGGGGGCTGTTCTCTTCCGTACACTTCCTAGCATTTCCACTGCCCTCGCTAGTGGTGGACCATACTTTGCTGCTGGTGTCTCTACAGGCGGACAGTTTGTCAGCGTTATTAGCAATACTGCTAAAAATACTGGGAATGCAGCAAAAAGTGCAGTTACACACCTCGCTAATGCAAAAACCGGCGGCGCAGCAGGTGCCGCAGGTGGCGGAGGCGCTGCAAAAATGGGAGCTGGAGGTCGTGGTGCATTTTAATAAGAGATACCTCTTAAAAAGAATCAAAGTTCTTTTTTTCACCTTGCGTGCGCTTTTTAGCGCACGCTCCGCACCTATGTTGCATAAAATACTTGATATCTTTGGTTTCATAAAACCAATTAAACTCTTTCATCGCATGGCTTTTTGAGATCATTCAAAGCAAAAGCCCTCATGCATTGTATTCCAAAGTATTTATGAGTTCAAAAATGAAACGAAAAATAACTTTTTTTGTGATCCTATCCATTGTCCTTACCGGCTGTGCCTCGCTGAGTGGCCCCAAAAAACCACCGCGATGTAATGGCAAACAAACCCGTGCTTTAAATAAGAACAAATGGGATTGGGAGAATAAAGGCATAATCCTACAGGAAAAAATCGCAAAGCCTGTTATGACGCCTATCATTCTCAACACGCTGGAAAGTGAGCAAGCAACAGCAAACGTAACGCTTAAAACCACCTCCTTAAATCCCATAAAACAGGAAAAACTCTCTGATAAAACCTTGGAGGTTGCGCGTGAAAAGTAATGAATTTGATGAATATATAAAAGAAGCACGCTCATTCGATATTGATCGCATGCATGGTATGCGGATACGAATGAAAATTGCTATGGCCCTGACAGTACTTTTTGGATTAATGGCGATCGCCTTAGCCTTAGCTGTCGCAGCATTAGTCCCTTTAAAAACTGTAGAGCCTTTTGTTATCCGTGTTGATAGTTCAACAGGTATTGTTGATACGGTGAGTGCCCTAAAAGAATCTCCCAACAACTATGATGAAGCAATAACACGCTATTTTGCTAGCAAATATGTTCGTGCACGCGAAGGTTTTCAAGCATCTGAGGCAGAAAACAATTTTCGTTTGATCTCTCTTTTATCCTCACCAGAAGAACAAAACCGTTTTGCAAAATGGTATGCGGGAAACAATCCAAAAAGTCCGCAAAATATCTATCGAAACATGGTTGCTACAGTCACGATTAAATCAATCTCTTTTTTAAGCAAAGATCTTATTCAAGTGCGTTACTACAAAACAGTCAGAGAACTCAATGGAAGAGAAAATATTTCCCATTGGGTTTCGATTTTAAATTTTTCCTACATTAATGCACGTATTTCAACAACGGACCGCTTAATCAATCCCCTTGGCTTCCAAGTATCGGAATATAGATCCGACTCAGAGGTGATAAAATGATCCAATTTCTGAAAATAATCTTTTTAGCTTTCATTGTTGCCATAAGTTGTCATGCGATCCCATCATTTGCGGAAACAGCCCCTGTGAGTGCACGCAAAGATAATCGCATTAGATTTGTTAATTATGACCCTTATAATGTTGTACAAGTGATTGGCTCTATTCGTTCTTCAGTTCAGATTGAATTTGCTGATGATGAAGAAGTGCACTATGTAGGGATCGGCAATTCCGTTGCTTGGCAAGTTGCGCCAGCTGGGCACTTTGTTTTTTTAAAGCCACGTGAAATCCAGCCCATTACCAATTTACAAATTGTCACAAGCCGCCAAGATGGGACAAAACGATCTTATCAGTTTGAGCTACAAGTGCGTGAAGGCGATGTTTCAGCAGGGAATGAGACATATTTTCTGGTGAAATTTCGTTATCCAGAAGATGAAGCTTTGCGTAAGAAATTAGCCGATGCAGCAAAAGCTGCACAACGCGAAGAAAACTTTGTCAATGATGTTTTAAATATCCATGAAGATTTTGGACCCCGCAATTGGGCTTATGAAGCCCAGGGCTCTCCCCTCATTGAACCAAGCTCTGTTTATGATAACGGTAAAACAACAACATTCACATTTTTAGGCAATACTGAAATCCCTGCCATTTATCTTGTCTCATCTGATGGGCAAGAAGCTCTCGTTCCAAAATCGATTAAAGGAAATCAGGTCATAGTTCATGCCACAGCTGCGCAATTTACTTTGCGCCGCGGGAATGACGTGCTGTGCATCTTCAATAAAAGATTTTTGCCTGAAGGAATTAATCCCGAAACCGGTACAACATCACCATCTGTACAACGTAAAGTGCATATAGGAAACAGCCATGAATGATGAAATGGATGAAAATAACATTAATGATCGCGATACAATAAAAGACGCTCGAGGAAGAACCCAACATAGCAATGTAGGCAAAACATTTGCTCTTATTATTCTTTTCGGTGTCTGTATTTATTTAGCATATTCAACGCTTTACATAGATAAAAAACAACCCGTTGAACTTCCAAAAGAAGGGATTATTAAGCAAACAGAACTTTTTCTCCCTGCACAGTCAAAACCTGAATCCCTTGAACAACCTCAACAAAATAACACTCTATTGCCTAGAGTTGAGTTACCAACACCCAAAGTCAATCAATCAAAGCCGGATGATTCACTCTTGGAAGCAGCACAACGTGCTCCTGTATTGGCCTATGCAAATACACAATTTAACCAAGCGAATACAACAAAAAATAATAACGCTTTACCGAACCAACTTGAAGATAAACCTGATGAAACAGCGCAACACTTTAATCATCTTCTCAAGCCAACAACCCTTGAAGGTGTTCGCGCTTCAACACTTGGTAATCGAAACTACATCATTGCGATGGGCGCTTCTATCCCTTGTATCTTAGAAACAGCGATCAGCAGTGACCAACAAGGATTCACCAGTTGTATCGTCTCGAGAGATATCTTGTCAGACAATGGTCGGGTTGTCCTCCTTGATAAAGGTACACAAATTATTGGCGAATATCGTGCTGGATTAAAAAAAGGGCAAAATCGTCTCTTTGTACTCTGGAATAGAGCCAAAACACCAAGTGGGATCATTATCACATTAGCTTCACCAGCAACAGATTCTCTAGGACGTTCTGGTATGGATGGAGATATTGATAATCATTGGTTGGAACGGATCGGATCTGCGCTTCTTGTCTCAATTGTCAAAGATGCAACAGAGTATACGAAAAGACGTTTATCAAAAGGTTCAGAGAAAAACGATTCTGAAACAATCTCTTCAGGAAACAATATTGCAAATATTATCACAGGAAATTACAACAATATTCCTCCAACACTAACAAAAAACCAAGGAGAAATGGTGAATGTTTTTGTTGCCCGCGATTTAGATTTTTCCAATGTTTATAAATTGCAAGTAATCGAAAACAAAAAACAGATTACCAATCGAGCGATTTCAAGAAACTTCTATAAAAATTCTTCGGTGACTTTGAAATGAGACAAAACTTGCATCACTTAAACGATGATACCGTCGCAATTGTTTTAACAAAACTTGAACCACTTAATGCTTTTCTAAAAGATGATGATCTTTTTGAAATAGTCATCAATCGTCCTTATCAAGTGATGACTGAAGGAGTTAAGGGATGGAAAACAATAGAAGCACCAGAGCTCTCATTTCAGGAGCTTATGGGGATTGCTAAAGTTATCGCTTCCTATTCTAAGCAAAATATATCCGACAAAAACCCCATATTATCCGCAACCCTCCCCAATAATGAGCGTATTCAAATTGTTATCCCTCCGGCGGTGGAGAAAGACACGATCAGTATGACAATTCGCAAACCATCATCGCTCAGTTTTTCCCTCGAAGACTTAGCAAAGAGAGATCTTTTTTCACTGTGTGAACAAGTATCATTCACTCCCTTAAATGATTATCAAACGTGCTTTAAAGAACTCAAAAGCATTGAGCATGACTTAACAACTTCTTACTATAATAAGGATTTTGTCTCTTTTTTAAATCAGGCTGTAAAATGCCAAAAAAACATTTTAATTTCCGGAAAAACCGGTTCTGGTAAGACAACGCTATCAAAGGCATTAATTGCAAAAATTCCCGATGATGAGCGTATTATAACCATTGAAGACACACCAGAACTGGTGGTGACACAGCCTAATCATGTTTCCATGATCTATTCAAAAGATGGTCAAGGTTTAGCTTCTGTTGGCCCAAAGGAATTACTCGAATCTGCTTTGCGCATGCGTCCTGATCGCATTCTTTTACAAGAGCTTCGTGATGGTACAGCCTTTTATTATATTCGCAATGTCAATTCAGGCCATCCAGGTTCCATTACCACGGTTCATGCTTCAACAGCACTCGCTGCCTTTGAACAAATGACCCTTTTAGTCAAAGAAAGTGAGGGCGGAGGCGATTTAGAACGTGATGACATCCGAGGTCTGTTAATTTCAATGATTGACATCATTGTTCAATGTAAACGGGTTGAAGGAAACTTTAAGGTCACAGAAATTTATTATGACCCATTCAAACAACGAAACATCTTTGGGGGGAATTAAAGGGGAACAATGCCTGCACAAAAAAAGCTTTTTAAGGCAAATTTTGAAATCTTGGAAAGGAAAAATAAATGGCAACAAAGGTGACAGAAAATCTTTCATCAGCAACACCGGAAGAATTAAAAAAGCGCCGAGAAGCAGTTGATGCGGTCATCAGCACTCATGCAATTGAGGGGTTAACACTTCATCCTACAACACTTAAAATCTTAGAAAGATATGCAAAAGGGAATATTTCACTAGAGGAATTTAACACTCTTATGGACAACGCTATATTATAAGGAGGTCATTATGCCAAAACCCAAATTAAAAAAAACAGGTATGGTATCCACAGCGCCTTCCCCTGAGCATTATCTGTATCCTAAGAGCAAAACACTAAAAAATAAATATGGAATAAGAAATCTTGATGCCTTTACTGCAAGATGTGCGCATGATTCAGCAAAAGCAATGATCAATTTGCGTGAAGAACCTCTGCCAGAAAAATTTGATAGCTCCTATCTAAAACATCTTCATTGCAATTTATTTGAAAGTACATTTGAATGGGCAGGACATACGCGCAATGATCCCTTTACGTTTTCAGATGGCACCACTGCCGTCGCTCCAGTAATGAAAAAAATCACGCATTTTGCAATCGGTAGCGAATTACAAAAAGGTCTCAATAAATTAGATCAAACGCTTAGTGAAAAAAATAATTTAAAAGGTTTATCGTGCAAAGAATTTGCACATGAAGCATCAGAAATATTTGCCTCTCTCAACTATACACATCCTTTTAGAGAAGGCAATGGACGTACACAACGAATCTTTTTCGAAAATCTCGCCAAAGCAGCAGGACATCAGCTTGATTTCTCTCTTGTCACAAAAGAACGCATGTTGGTTGCCAGTGTCGCGACAATACAAGATAAAAATCTAGAGCCTATGTACCATATGTTTGAGGATATCTCCAATCCAAGTAAAATACTTCTTTTAAAGGAATTCATGAACAACATGAAAGAGAGCGGGCACAATATTAATGACCGTCCTGTTATGGTTGTAAAGGAAGGTGAGACTTACACAGGCATCTATAGAGGTGCTGGTCTTGAAGGCTTTGCACTCAACGTTAAAGGTGCTTACATCATCGGCAATAAAGATGATCTCTCCCCAGAACAACTGAAAACATTAAAGCCCGGTGATAGACTTACCTTTACAGCCCCAAGGACACAAGATCTTGAAAAAAATCTTATCCCAAAAGAACAATTAGCCTCTTTAACGAAAAATGAGATGGTTAAAATGATTGCAGAAGATGCTCGTATCCACACATGCCGTGAACAAATCCAGCTTTTGTCAAAAATTGTTTATGGCAGCTCAGAAAAATTAAACAAACAGATAGTGCAGATGATTAAAGATCCAAACTGTGGAGACCAACTTGCCAAAAAGATTACAGAGGCTCCGCGTTCTGTTTCTAAGCTAGCAGGATTTGACCTCATTTGCTTAAAAAACCAAGCACGTACCAATGCTGAAGAGCATGTTGCGCTTCTCGGATGCGCCGTTGCAAATTTTGCGCATGTTGTAAAACATGCTAAACAAGAAATCCTGCAAGAGCATCAAGCAGAACAAACACGCCGTGGACAAGCGGTAGCAATGCCAAGTAAAAGCTTGCAAGATCTCTTCTCCAAGCCAAAAGAATTACAGCAAGAAACTTTAGCAGCTTCCCCTTTGCTTCAAAAAGAGCTCGGTAGTTTTGTACAAAAAGTCAATAACCGTCTTTCACCAAGCGAGCGAAAAGCACTCAAAAACAGTGATCATGAAACACTTGCGAAAAGTCTTGGTGTCTCAGAACATAAAGCGCAGGAAATTACAGAAATCGCTAAGCAAGCCAGAGAATTACACCAACAATCGCAAGCCCGTACAGTCAGTCGATCAAAAGCGCTCGCCATAGCTAGCTAAAAAATGTGAAGTTAAGCGCCATATCACTGGTTTTTAAAATACCGTTTTACAATATATCCCGATAAAACCGACTGCAAGAATCGAAAGTAAAACAAAAATGAAATACACAAAAACGCAGCTAGCTCTTATTTTAGCGCCAATCGTTTTAGGTGCTTTAACGATATTGCTCGTTCCTTATTTGTTGTTGTTTGTGATAAATGAATTCAAGACCAATCAAGTCTATTGGTATGTTCGTTCAGAACCCCTCTTGGTGTTGGTAATGGTTGCTATTGTATCACTGTGTTATAGCCTTTTACAAAAACTGCACCTACGCAAAGCAATTACGTTTGTTTCAGCTGTCTTTTTTTCGATCACTGCTCTCTATCATATTGGCGGTGAAATAAAACGCTTAAGTGCTTATGTTGGCCAACAAGGGATAACTTGGGGCTATGTTCTAAAGTTTATGGATCCGATGGTTGTCTTTGGTACCATTATAGGCACTTCTCTTTTAGCAGTTCAGTTCCTGACAACCTTTCCGCGCGCAAACAAGGTCAAACGTGCAAAAAAAGGTGTTTTTGGTAATGCTTCATGGATGTCTTTAAAAGATGCGGCTAAAATCTTTCCCGCCAACGGTCAAATTGTTATTGGTGAAAGATACCGTGTTGATCAAGATAGCGTGTGTGACATTCCCTTTGCACCTGGTGATAAAACAACATGGGGAAAAGGTGGGAAAGCGCCTTTACTCAGTTTTAATCTTGATTTTGGTTCAACACACATGATCTTTTTTGCCGGTTCTGGTGGATATAAAACTACAAGTACAGTCGTTCCAACATGTTTAACATATCCAGGATCTATTGTTTGCCTTGATCCTTCAACCGAAATTGCGCCAATGGTCAGATTTGCGCGAAAAAAGATGGGAAATAGAAATGTGATTGTTCTTGATCCCAATTCCATCTTAACAAAAAATTTTAATGTCATCGATTGGCTTTTAGACGATAGCGTACCACGTACACAACGCGAAGCCAATATTGTGAGTTTTTCCAAATTACTTATCACGGATAAAAAATCAGATAATTCTTCGGCAGAATATTTTTCAACACAAGCGCATAATCTTTTAACTGCTCTTCTTGCGCATGTCGTATTTTCCGATGAATATAAAGATCATGAACGTAATTTAAAAACATTGCGCACCATCCTTTCTCAGTCAGAAACAGCTGTTGTGAATCAATTGCGGATGATTCAAGAAACAACACCTTCTCCTTTTATCCGTGAAATGGTCGGCATTTTCACGGAAATGGCAGACCAAACTTTTTCAGGAGTCTATACAACTGCATCAAAAGACACTCAGTGGCTTTCTTTATCCAATTACGCTGATCTTGTTTGTGGGGATGATTTTGCATCATCCGATCTCGCGAATGGCAATACGGATGTTTTTCTCAATCTTCCCGCAAGCATTTTGAACAGTTATCCAGCAATTGGACGGGTAATTATTGGTGCCTTTTTAAATGCAATGGTCATAGCTGACGGAAATTACAAAAAACGTGTTTTGTTTGTTTTGGACGAAGTTGATCTTCTTGGTTATATGAATATTTTAGAAGAAGCACGAGACCGCGGTCGTAAATATGGCACATCCTTGATGCTCTTTTATCAATCCTCTGGTCAGTTGGTCAATCACTTTGGAGAAGCAGGAGCACGGTCATGGTTTGAAAGCTGCTCCTTTGTCAGTTATGCCGCCATTAAAGATCTCCAAACAGCCAAAGATATTTCAGAGCGCTGTGGTCAAATGACAGTTGAAGTATCTGGCACAAGCAAATCAAGGGGGTTGTCTTTGGGAAAGGGCTCTTACAATACCAATTCTCAACAAAGAGCACTAATTTTACCCCATGAAATTATTCAAGAAATGCGTCAAGATGAACAAATTATTCTCATGCAAGGACAGCGCCCTTTACGATGTGGTCGATCGATCTATTTTAGGAGAAAAGAAATGTTAGCCGCTGCTGAAAAAAACCGCTTTGCCCCAAAAGCAAAGAAAAATTGAAAAATACCCTTTTATGGGCATTGCACATCGAAACATTAACAACAGCGTAAAAAGTAAAAAGCAGAGGTTTCTGTTTCACAAAAACCCATCCGAAAGGAGCTTTCGCATGTTTCACCCCAAAAAACATGCTGGAGAAAAATCATCGAAAGCCTTTTGTGCATATGCTCACCCACTTTAACACTCTTTATAAAGCGTCCCAAAACAATCAAGGACGCTCCTGTCTCCCCTGTTCACATTCTTAACTCCTGTCAAGATGCTATTGAAGACAGCTATATAGAAGAGAAAACGCCAAAAAACCTTAGAAAAAGCTGTCATTTGTAAAAATAATAAACAATGGGAAGAGTCCAACATAGCACATCCTTGATGCTCTTTTATCAATCCTCCGGTCAGTTGGTCAATTATTTTGGAGAAGCAGGAGCACGGTCATAGTTTGAAAGCTGCTCCTTTGCCAGTTATGCTGCCATTAAAGATCTCCAAACAGCCAAAAATATTTTAGAACGCTGTGGTTAGATGACAGTTGAAGTATCTGGCACAAGCAAATCGAGGGGGTGTCTTTGGGAAAGAGCTCTTACAATACCAATTCTCAACAAAGAGCACTTGTTTTACCTCATGAAATTATTTCAAGAAATGCATCAAGATGAACAAATTATTCTTATGCAAGGACAGTGCCCTTTACGATGTGGTCGAGCGATCTATTTTAAGAGAAAAGAAATGTTAGCCGCTGCTGAAAAAAACCGCTTTGCCCCAAAAGCAAAGAAAAACTGAAAAATACCCTTTTATGGGCATTGCACATCGAAACATTAACAACAGCGTAAAAATTAAAAAATAGAGGTTTCTGTTTCACAAAAACCCATCCGAAAGGAGCTTTCGCATGATTCACCCCAAAAAACATGCTGGAGAAAAATCCTTGAAAGCCGTTTTGTGTATGTGCTCACCCGCTCTAAGAATCTTTATAAAGCGTCCCAAAACAATCAAGGATGCTTCTGTCTCCCCTGTTCACATTCTTAACTCCTGTCAAGATGCTATTGAAGACAGCTATATAAAAGAGAAAACGCCAAAAAGCCTAAGAGAGAAAAGAAATATTGTCATTTGTAAAAATGATAAACAATGGAAAGAGGCTTTGCAAAAACAGATTCAAAGCGCAACCCAAACGGGCCATTTTGCATCTTTCACAGCAGTAGAGTTACAAAAATGCCTTGAGACGTTATTACAGCCACCAACATTCATTCCCTTGAGGGAATGATACTCCCTCCCCAAATGCTGAAAATCTCAAAAGAATATACAAAGGAGGGGTTTTTCACACAAAGAGTTTAATACGACTTTCACCAGCCAACCTATCTTCTAGGGAGATATCCTATGTTAGAGCAAAATTATCTGTATAAAAATAGCAAAACATTGAAAAATAAATACGGCATCAAAAACCCCCAAAAACTGTATGAGCGCTGTGCCCATGAGACCGCTAGAGAAGCTGTGAATTTTCGCTATGAAGCACCACCCAAAAAATTTGATGCCGCTTATCTAAAAAGAATTCACTGGAATCTCTTCCATAAGAGTTTTGAGTGGGCTGGGCAAACCCGCGATACTTCCTTTACATTTGCAGACGGTAGCACAGCCCGCATGCCAGCGATGCGCCCAAAAGGTTTTGAGGTTCCTTTTGCTATCGGTCCACAAATTCAAAGAGAGCTTAAGCAATTAGAACAAATGCTTAGTGCAAAGAATAATTTACGAGGCTTGTCACGCAAAGAGTTTGCTAAAAGTGCTGCTGAAGTGTTTATAGCTCTCGACCACGCACATCCTTTCAGAAAAGGAAATGGGCGTGTACAACGAATGTTTATGGAAAAACTTGGACAAGCAGCAGGCCATACCATTGACTTTTCTTTTATCACAAAAGAACGCCTGACACAGGCAAGTATTCAAGCGATGCAACATGGCAATCCAGAACCAATGCAACATCTCTTTGAGGATATGACACATCCCCAAAAAGCACTTATTTTAAAAGAATTCATCTCCAACATGAAAAATGCTGGATTTGGGGAGATCAACAATCATATCGTGGTCGCAGCAAAAGAAGGTGAAATCTATGAAGGCATCTATAAAGGTATGGCAGCAGAAGGTTTTGTCATGGAAGTCGATAATACTTTCATCGTCGGCAATAAAGATGATCTCTCACCAGAGCAAGTTAAGACACTACAGAACGGTGCACACATCTGCTATATAAAATCAAATGTTCAAAATTTGAAAGAACCACTCATTCCAAAAGAGATATTAGCACCTCTTTCACATGAAGAATTGTTCGTAAGAGTTGCAAACAATCCCCTTGTTGAAGCAAGCCGCAAAAAAGTTGAGCACTTGTCAAAGATTGTTTATGGAAACGCGCAAATTCTAAGCACAAAAATGGATATGGTAAATGCAGATCCAAGCTTTGGTAAGGTATTTGCCGATCACATTGCCCAAAATCCTCAATCGATCTTTAAACTTGCGGGTGTAAAAATGCTTTGCATGAAAAGTTCGGAGCGCAAACACGCTGAAGAGCATATTTTATCGCTTTGTGAAACACTTAAAAATTATGCGACAACAGTACATCAAGTAAAGGATGAAGTTCTAGAACAACACCAAAAAGAACAAAATCGCATGTGCCATTCTGTCGAAAAACCAAACAGAGACTTGCAAAACCTTTTTGCCTTACCGCCAAAACAACAAAGAGAAGTCTTGTCTCATTCTTATACATTGCAAAAACAACTCCATGTTTTTTCGCGCCAATTACAAAATCGCTTATCACCAGAGGATCGTAAAGCCATACAGCAAAACGACTCTACAAGACTTTCTTGTATGCTTGGTGTATCAGAAAGCAAAGCAAAAGAGATTGCACGCACCGTAAATCTCACCAAAGAGGCGCGATATCAGATGCAAACCCTTAAAGTTAGTCGTTCCTCATCAATAGCTCTTTTTGGCTAAACAAAGATAGAACTTTGAGCTTTCATCTCATACCTTAGCGCAAATCATTTCATCTTTATTGCGCCAAAAGTTGTTATGAAATGTTACAGAAAAATTTCCTCAAAAATAGACCGCGTAATTTTATATCACTTATTGATAATAATTTCACAAAAAAACTGCATAAAAGACATAAATGTCGATTACTCTACCTTGCGGATAGTGCGAATCTTTGAAGGTCATTCAATGGATATCTTCCTTTGTATAAAGCGAGCGCAGTATAAAGGGGAAGAATGCACCAAAGAGGTTTTCTCAAAATATTGAAAGGAACATACATGACACAAAATCATCAAGCCTCTTCTCCCTCTGTAAAGGAACTAAGAAAACGCTTTGAACAACAAAACCCTGAAGCTTCTAACCTAGAAGACCTCTACGCAAAGGTTGATAAACCACACAAAAGACAGCCAAACCAAGAAACAGGAGAAACTGTCTATGCACCCCAAAATCCACCAGAAACTGTCTATGCACCCCAAAATCCACCAGAAACTGCCTATGCGATACAGGGTGGTATGCCCCCTTTCCAAGAACCAGAACATGTCTATGCAGAGGTTGACTTTAGCCCACAAGGTCGCTCCCCTCAAAAACCAGAACCTGTCTATGCAGAGGTTGACTTTAGCCCACAGGGTCGCTCCCCTCAAAAACCAGAACATGTCTATGCAGAGGTTGACTTTAGCCCACAAGGTCGCTCCCCTCAAAAACCAGAACCTGTCTATGCAGAGGTTGACTTTAGCCCACAAGGTCGCTCCCCTCAAAAACCAGAAGGTGTCTATGCAACTGTTGGCATGGGCGCACAGGGTGAGCACTCTCTCCAAAACCCAGAACATGTTCATACACCCCAAGAGCCAGTAGAAACCATCTATGCACCCCAAAACCCACCAGAAACTGCCTATGCGATACCGCGTCCCCAAAAACTAGTAGACCCCTATTTAGTAACTGATCTGTTCGAACCTCATGGAAGGCCAGACTCTCAACGCCTAGAAAATTCCCTGTACGACACAGTTGGCAGAGGTGCACATGGTCCCCAAAAACCAGAATATGTTTATGCAACAGTTGGCATGGGCGCACAGGGGGAACAAGACTCCCTACAACAGGACAATCCCATCTACGAAGGAATTGCCTCAGGAAGGGCGACACCTCCTCCAAGAACTCAAAAAGATGAAATTACTACGAAGCTTTTACAAAACACAGAGTTCCAATATAGTGTAAGAGAAGTCCAAGAATGGTCCAAAGTTGTTTATGGTGACGAACATGCTTTGAATAAACAACTTGCTGCAATTCTTGATAATCCTCAAGAAGGAGAAAAGGTCTTGTGGGACCTTGCAGCAAATCCTGAAAGCGGTGGTAAACTTGCAGGTAGGCAAGTGCTTGGCATAAAAAGTCCAGATCGCAAACAGGCTGAAGACGGTTTTAGCCCTCTTTGTTCAGCTCTTGAAAAACATATAGTAACCGCACAAACCTTACACAATAATTTTACGCGTGAACAAGCAAGACATCAAAGTCATGAAAGAGGAGAAACCCCAGAAAGGCATGCACACGAACATCATCAACACGCAAGAGAAGCACACCAACACTCTCAAGAGCACGAAGCTCAACAACACAGACATAGGGAAGAAAGAGGAATGACTTTTGCACTGTAAGCGTGCATGACATAAAAACACATAAGTTTTTTCCTTTCATCTGATCTCTTGGCGCAAGTCATTTTATTTTGATTGCGCCAGGATTTGTTATGAAATGTTACAGAAAATTTTCATCAAAATAGACCGCGTAATTTTATAGCTTATTGATAAAATTTCATAAAAAAAGCCCTATAAAAGACATAAATATCGATTACGATAAGGGTGGAGGATTTTTGAAGACCATTCAAATGTACATCCTCTTTGGTAGAGAAGCTATCAGAGCATGAAAGAAGTTCTCTAAAACAATTCTTGAAAGGAAACGTGCATGAAACAAGACTATCCTGATCCGAAAGACCTGTACGCAACAGTGAATAAACAGAATAGAAATCCTCAAACAAGACAACCAGAGGAAGTCATTTACGCCAATGTTAACACTGAAAGAGGGAGAGAGCAGCAATCTCATAACCAAGCCGAAACTGTCTACGCCGAACTTAACATAGGAAAAGGGAGAGAGCGGCAATCTCATAACCAAGCCGAAACTATCTATGCTGAAATTAACACTGGAAGAGGAAGAGAGTGGCAATCTCATAACCAAGCCGAAACTATCTATGCTGAAATTAACACTGGAAGAGGAAGAGAGCAGCAATCTCATAACCAAGCCGAAACTATCTACGCTGAAATTAACGCTGGAAGAGGAAGAGAGCAGCAATCTCATAACCAAGCCGAAACTATCTACGCTGAACTTAACGCTGGAAGGACACCAACCCCTCCAAGATCTCAAAAAGATGAAATTACTACGAAGCTTTTACAAAACACAGATTTCCAATATGGTGTAAGAGAAGTCCAAGAATGGTCCAAAGTTGTTTATGGTGACGAACATGCTTTGAATAAACAACTTGCTGCAATTCTTGATAATCCTCAAGAAGGAGAAAAGATCCTATGGGATCTTGCAGCAAATCCTGAAAGCGGTGGTAAACTTGCAGGTAGGCAAATGCTTGGCATAAAAAGTCCAGATCGCAAACAGGCTGAAGAAGGTTTTAGCCCTCTTTGTTCAGCTCTTGAAAAACATGTAGCAACTGCACAAGCGTTACACAAGAATTTTACGCGTGAACAAGCAAGACATCAAAGTCATGAGAGAGGTGAGCATCCAGAAAGGCATACACACGAACATCATCATCACGCAAGAGAAGCACACAAACATTCTCAAGAGCGTGAAGTGCAACAACGCAGACATAGGGAAGAAAGAGGAATGGCTTTTGCAATGTAAACGTGCATAAGCTTTTACCTTTCATCCAATCTTTTAGCGCAAATCATTTTATGTGAATTGCGCTAATTTTTTGTACAAAATTATAGCAAATTTTCATCAAAATAGATTCTGTAACTTTCTTTAACTTATTGATAAAATTTCATAAAAAAGCTGTATAAAAGACATAAATGTCGATTACTATGACGCCAAATAGCGGGAGTCTTTGGAGTCCGTTAAATTGATATCTTCCTTTGTATAAAAGCTGTCAGAACATCAAAGATGATGGAGAGTACACCAAAGAGGTTTTCTAGAACAATTTTGAAAGGAAACATTCATGAAAAAAAATCAGCCCTTTCCTTATTCCTCTCCTTCGGTAAAGGACCTCATAAAACGCTATGAAGAAGCTCACCTAAGAGCTTCTCAATCAGAATCCATCTACGCAAAAGTTAATAAGCCGAGCAGAGGGCAGAAATCCCAAAAGCCAGAAGAAAGTCTCTATACAACGGTTACGCCACTTAAACCACTGAGCATGAGAGACGTAAGCCAAAGCAGCGCAACTCTCCAAGAAAGTGAAACCGTATACGCAGAAGCTCCACCTAAACCGCCGCGCGTGAGAAACGTAAGCCAAAGCAGCGCAACTCTCCAAGAAAATGAAACCGTATACGCAGAAGCTCCACCTAAACCGCCGCGCATGAGAAACGTAAGCCAAAGCAGCGCAACTCTTCAAGAGAGTGAAACCGTATACGCAGAAGCTCCACCTAAACCGCCGCGCATGAGAAACGTAAGCCAAAGCAGTGCAACTCTTCAAGAGAGTGAAACCGCAAGGAAAACAAGAGCTCTCTCAGGAGAAGAAATTGCTAGTATAGTTCCTCACAATCAATTGGTTAAATTATATCAAGCACAAATCCAACAGTGGTCAAAAATTGTTTTTGGCAAAGAGGATGTTTTGCAAGAAAGAACTGAGCAGATTCTCACAAAACCGGCTATGGGAGATGAACTCGCATCGCAACTTGCTGCACATCCTCAGTCTTTTCATAAATATGCCGGTTCCAATATCTGTGGCTTAAAAAATAATGCACGTAAAAAAGCTGAAGCAGGTCTTGTATCCCTGCGTAAAATGGTTGATTGTTATACTGAAGCTGTAAAACTTGCAAGAGAGAGCTTGCTGCAAAACCCAGACGCAGAACTAAAGCGCTATGCTCAATCAATGAGCGGTGCGGTAATAGTTAAAATTTTGCAAAAGTCACCTCAACCTGAAAAAAAGGGAGAGCCCCTCTTAAATGAGGACATTACTAGCAAGATTAAAGAACACCGCACGGTTCAAAGATATCAAGCACAAATCCAACATTGGTCAAAAATTGTTTTTGGCAAGAAGGATATTTTGCAAGAAAGAACTGAGCAGATTCTCACAGAACCCGCTACGGGAGATGAACTCGCATCACAACTTGCAGAACATCCTCAGTCTTTTCATAAATATGCCGGTCTCAATATCTGTGGCTTAAAAAATAGTGTGCGCAAAAAAGCTGAAGCAGGTCTTTCACATCTGCTTGATACCATTGACAATTATGCAAATACTGTACAACGCGTAAAAGAGAACCTTTTACAAACCCAATCAGTATCACAAGAACAAAGTGTATCGCCTGCTAACCAGTTGCAAGACTTATCACAGTCTTCCGAACTGTCGCAAAAGTTATCGGCAATCAAACATCCTGAAACCACTGAAGCTTCTACACATATATCTGAAAAAGCGCAAAACGTTCAGCTACGTAAAACTACATTATCAAAAGCGATGGCTCTTGCCAGCTAAAGAATGCATAAACTTTAGTTTTTAATTTTGTTTTTTGGCGCAAATCCCCACAAAATGATTTGTGCCAAAAAATGTGCAATTTAAGGAACAATTTCATCAGAATCCCTCCATCATCGTCATAAGTAATTGATAAAATTACATAATGTAAATGTTACAAATATCCATCATGATCCGTACAAATAACGCAGAGTATTTTGAAATGATCTAATTTAGATCCACTTCTGAATAAAAAAATAATGATGAAGGGCGCACAAACGAGGTTTTCAAAAACGAATATTGAGACAGCTTGAAAGGAAACTTGCATGAAAAAAAATCCTCCCTCCTCTTTTGTAGCTCGTATGGTGGAAGAATTTCAAAAGCGCCATGAACAATCTATTGGAACACTTGCTGCCCCCACAGTTGCCAAAAACAATCAAAAACCACCTCTCCCAAACCACTCAAAAATCATACCAGCAGGAGTTGCTTCACCCCAAACCTCTCATCTGAACAATAAGACGCAAAGCAATACTGCAACACAAGACAGCCAAGCGCAACCCGCAACGGTTGCACCACAAAGACCACTGCAGGCAAGAGACAAAGAGCTAAGCAACAGCACAGCAACACAAGACAGCCAAGCGCAAACCGTAAGAGTTGCCCCACAAAGACCACCGCGTGCAAAAGACAAAAAGCTAAGCAACAACACAGAAACACAAGACAGCCAAGCGCAAACCGTAAGAGTTGCCCCACAAAGACCACCGCGTGCAAAAGACAAAAAGCTAAGCAACAGCACAGCAACACAAAAGAGAGAAACCACATACGCAGAGCTTGAGATCAAAACACCGCCTTCTACGAGCAATAAAGAGAACAGCAATGTAGTCACTCAGAAAGATAAAGTCATATACGCAACGATTGCTCCATTAAGAATAAGCACAGCTATCTCGACAAGTGAACTTATCCAAAAAATTAGAAACAATATATTAGTTCAAGGCTGTAAAGACGAAATCAAAAATTTGTCTCAAACTATTTATGGGAACCAAGATATTTTGCAGAAAAAACTTGAGACAATTGAAAAAAACCCTATCCTTGGAGAAAGCCTTTCATGGCAAATTGAAGCAAACCCTGCTCTTGTTGCTAATCTTGCTGGAAGAAAAATTCTTGGTGTAAAAAGTAGAACACGCAAAAAAGCTGAAGAGCACGTTTCACGCCTGTGTCTCGCCCTTGAAAATTATGCCGATATTGTAAAACAGGCAAAAGAGAATATTTTTCATGGCTATCTGGCAGAACAAACACCCCTTAGAAGGTCAATGGACCTAACGCAAATGGCTGAAGATCTACAAAAGTCGCGTAACCCTAAACCTGAACAAGAAATGGCACCCCTTCCGCATAAGGAACTTGTCCGCAGAGTTAAAAGTAATACATTAGTCCAATATTGTAGTGCAGAAATCATATATTTGTCCACAGTTGCTTATAGAAATCCAAGTGTTTTGCAGTCTAAACTTGAAGAAGTTCAAAAAGATCCTGCACTAGGAGAGAATCTTGCGTTGCAGGTTAAAACACACCCTCATTTGTTTGGTAAACTTTCTGGTCACAATTTTCATGGCTTTAAAAGTAAGGCACGCAACCAAGCTGAAAATGCTCTTATACGTCTAAGTGATGCCATTGAAGGTTATGCAGAAGCCGTGAAACATGCAAAAGAAAACATTTTAGAAAGCCATCAAGCTCAACAAAAACGCCATACCCAATCTACCAAACTGGATAAAAGTGTGCAGAGTACTGAACATCAGCAAAAGTCGCTTATACCTGAAAAAAAAATAACACCTCTCTCGGAGAAGGAAATTGCCAACAGAGTTCAAAAAGATTACTCTGTTCAACGCGCTCAAATAGAAATCCGCAATTGGTGTAAAATTGTTTATAATGACCCATATATTCTGCAACCCAATACTGAAGAGATTCAAAGAAATCCTGTTCTAGGACAAGAACTCTCACAGCGAGTTGCAAACAATTCTACAATATTTGCTCCACTTGCAGGAAAGCAAATGCTTGGCATAAAAAATAATGCACGCAAATACGCTGAAGCAAGTCTTCCTTCTCTATGTACTGCCATTGATCATTATACGGAAACTGTAAAACAAGTAAGAGAAGAAATTGTGCAAACCCATCAGGCACAACAAAGTCATCAAAGACAATCTTCTGAATTAACGCAAGATTTGCAAAAACAGCAAACCATATCAAGGACTCCTAAACAGCATGAGCATGCAACAATAGCCACACATAATGAGACTGCGGAAACCACTAGGCAAGAAGGGCAAAGACCGCTAGCTGTTCCACCACGCAAAGTTGGGGTAGCAAAAGCAATGGCTTTTACCAGCTAAAGGTGGGTTAGCTTTGGTCTTTCATCTGATCTCTTAGTTTGATCTTTTGAGGTCAAGAGGTGTTTTGCAATGTTATAAAACAAATTGTATCAAAGACCCCTCTCGTTGTTTCATATAACCAACTGATAAAATTGCATAATATAAGTCTAAAAAATATTGAAAGGAAATTTGTATAAAAAAACCAACCAGCGCCTTCAGCATCTCTTTCGATGAAAGAATTTAAAAACGCTATGAACAATCAGCTGGGGGAACAACACCCCCAGAATTTCTCTCCACAAGGGGAAACTCCAAAAAAAACAAAAGACAGCCTCACGCACCGGAACAATCCTGAAAAAGCGCAAAACACCTTGAAAAATCTACTATAACACCAGAACTAAGCGTGCCATAGGCACCTCTCTCCGCAACATCTTCTAACAACATCTTCTCCACAACAACCAGTTCGCATGCCTCCACAAACACTACCGCGAATGAGAATAAGGAGCTAAGCAGTACATCATCTCAAGATGAGTGACACAATATACGCAACACCTTAACCGCAAGCACCACCGCGCACGCAAAAGATACGTACAAATACAACGGAACGAGAGTTTTTAATCGCAGCGTATCAAGAGATAAATTCGATATTTGTGTGGTATCGTTTATGTCGATCGCCTTATTTTGGACAAAAAAATGCAAGAAACTTGAGAAAACTTAGCGTTGGAAGAACAACTCTCATGGGAAATTTCAGAGAATCCTAAACATGTTTCTAGGTTCGCAGATCACCAAAGGCTGAGCTTGAAAACGGTAGCACGCAGAGCAGATGAAGACAATCTTCATCTCTGTGTAATGCCATTAACGGTTATACATATACAATATATACAAGAGAGCACTATGCACGTTTCTGATACGGAACAAAGCCCCCATGAATAACCAACACAATAAAGTGCAAAGCACTGAAAATCAACAAAAGCTTCCTAAACCTGAGAAGGAAATGGAATCTCTCTTGCATAAGGAAATTGCCACCAGAGTTCAAAAAGATCCGTCGGTTCTTTATGCTCAGGCAGAAGTTCAATATTGGTGCCAAATTGTTTATGGCAATCCGTTTATTTTGCGAGAAAAAATTGAAGAGGTGCGAAAAAATCCCGCTATGGGAGAAGAGCTTTCATGGCAAGTTGCAAACGATCCTACGTTTTTTTCTAAACTTGCGGGTCACCAAATGTTTGGCATAAAAAACAGTACACGCAAAAAAGCTGAAGAAGGTCTTCATACTTTATGTAACTCCATTGAAAATTATGCAGAGACTGTAAAACAAGTAAGAGAAAGCATTGTGCAAACCCATCAGGCACAACAAAATTGCCAAAGACAATCTTCTGAATTAACACAAGATTTGCAAAAACAGCAAAACTTATCTAGTCCTTCTAAACTGCCTGAGCAAACTATACGCCTACACAATGAGGTGGCAGAAGCCTCTAGGCAAGAAGAGCAAAGACTGCCAGCTGTTCTACCACGCAAAGTTGAGGCAGCAAAAGCAATAGCTTTTGCCAGCTCAGTGTGCATCAGCTTTGGTTTTTCATTTGATCATTTAAATGGAAATTGTGCCAAGGAATATTGTGCAATATCACAGCAATGTTTCACCAAATATTCCCATCATTTGACCTTAATAATTGATAAAATTAAAAATAGGAATGATTATAATCCGTGAAAAAAAACGCTATCAAAGCATAAAGAGAGAGAATGCATTCAAGAGATTTTCTAAAAGGGAATATTAAAAAACTTAGAGGAAATATGCATGAAAAAAACAAAAAGCCTCTCTAACATCTCTCCCACAAAACAGATGACAAACCGCGCCAGAAAGCGGTTGACGCAAACCTTAACACCCCTACGCTTGAAAGGGTAACACTCCATTTAAAAACGTTCGAAATTCTAGAAGAATATGCAAGGGGGGGCAACCCGAAAAGTTTAACACTCTCATAAATCAAACTGTATTATAGGAAAATACACATATGTTCGAGCAAAATTTCCTTTACCCCAATAGTAAAACACTCAAAAATAAATATGGCATCATGGACAAAGCAGCATTGAACCAACAATGTGCGCATGATGTCTCAAAGGAAATGATCAATCTGCGCCAAGAGCCCCTGCCAGAAAAAATAGATTCCTCCTATCTCAAATATATTCATCAACGCTTGTTTCAGCATACGTTTGAATGGGCTGGTCATACCCGCGATAACCTATTTACCTTTGCAGATGGCACCACTGCTAGTATGCCGGCTATGCAAAAAGAAGACGCGGAGGTTCCGTTTGCCATTGGTCCACAGATTCAAAAAAAGCTTGAAAATTTAGATCAAGTGCTTACTGCAAAGGATTATTTGAAAGGTTTATCGCGCGAAAAATTTGTTGAGCAGGCAGCAGAACTGTTTGTTTCTCTCAACAATACACACCCCTTCAGAGAAGGAAATGGGCGCGCACAACGAATGTTTTTTGAAAAGCTTGGCCAAGCAGCAGGACATAATCTAGACTTCTCTATTGTGACAAAAGGACGCATGGTCATTGCTAGTGTTGCGGCAGCGGAAAATAACAACCTTAATCCGATGAAACATCTCTTTGAAGATATTTCTAATCCAGAAAAGTGCCGTATTTTAAAGGACTTCTTAAACGACATGAAAAAGATCGGAGGTGATGATATTAATTATCAGTATGTCGTAGCTGCAAATGAAGGTATTATCTATGAAGGAAAGTATATTGCCCATGGAGCAGAGAGCTTTTTGATGGACGTTAATGGGAGGTTCATCATTGGAAACAAAGATCATCTCACAGCAGAACAACTGGAGACATTACAACCTGGCAATAAATTCACCTTTATAGTCCCAGTAACCAAAGAGCTGAATACAAAAAGTGTCACAGAAGAGATATTAGAACCTACTACGCAAAAAGAAAATCTCGAAAGGCTGAAAAATGGTGCCTCTCCCCAAGCCAGAAAAAAAGAAGGGGAGCATTTTTCAAAGCTTGCTGATGACAATCCTCATATTTCACCTGACATCATGGAGGCCATGAATCGAAATCCGCAAGAAAGAGAACAGATAACAGAACAAATTTCTCAATCTGCTCACTCTACTTGCACAAACGCAAAAAGAGACTGTTTTACAGACCCGTGACACGATTAAAAATGATATAACGTCGTGCCCACATAGCAGAAAAGAAACTCCCTCACGACCAACAAAGAGAACAACAGAGCCCGCGGCAAAAGGTGATGGAATACGCGACCATTGCAGCGGAAAAATCGGACATCACACCTCCCTCCCCCTCACATAGGAAAACGTCTTCATCTCCTGAAGGTCAAGAAAAGGATATATCACCACGTAATTTCCTGTACCCTAATAGTAAAAAACTTAAAAATAAATATGGAATAGAAGATTATGGAAAATTAAAAGCACAATATGTACACGATTCAGCAAAAGCGATGATGAATTTACGCCAAGAAACACCGCCACAACAGCTAACAACCGCATATCTCCACTACGCTCATCACACCTTATTTAAAAATATTTTTGAATGGGCCGGTCATACCCGTGATAAACCATTTACCTTTGCAGATGGCACCACTGCCAATATGCCGAAGATGGAAAAAGCTGGTATTTCTTTTGCACCAGGGGAAAAGGTACAAAAGGGCCTTGAAAATTTCGATAAAGCGCTATCCGAGAAAAATTATTTGAAAGGTTTAACCCGTGAAGTATTTGTTGAAAAGGTCGCTGAAATGATAACACAGTTAAACTATACGCATCCTTTTAGAGACGGCAATGGACGCGTACAACAGATATTTTTTGAAAAACTTGCCCAATCTGCAGGACATAAGCTGGATTTTTCTCTTGTGACAGAAGAACGCATGAATCTTGCCAGTATTGCATCACTAAAACACAGAGATTTAGAGCCTATGAAAGATCTGTTGGAGGATATCTCCAATCCAGAAAAAGTGCTTGTTTTAAAGGAATTCATGGACCATATGAAAGCGTTTGGGCTTGAGAGTATTAATCATCGTCTTATTATGACTGCTAAAGAAGGTGAAACCTATACAGGCTTCTATAGAGGCAGTGGAACAAATGGTTTCATGATTGATGCCAATGGTACTTTTATTGTAGGAAATAAAAAACACCTCGCACCAGAGAAACTCAAGACATTGAAAATTGGTGATGCCATCTCCTTCACAATGCCAATGTCTCAAGACTTGCAACAAACACTTATCCCAAGGGAAAAAAGAGCGCCTCTCACGAGCGAAGAAATTGCTGAGAGGGTTCAAAACAGCCCTTTAGTCCAGACAAGTAGAAAAAAAATCGAAGATTTGTGCAAGATTGTGTATGGTAATCAACATATTTTGCAGAACAAACTTTCAGAGATTAAAATTCCAGTGACACATGAAAGTATTTCTGAGGGAGAGGAATTCGCACGGCAAGTTGAAGCATTTCCTCAGTCTGTCCATAAACTTCGTGGTATCAATATATGTGGCGTAAAAAGCAGTGCACGCAAACATGCACAAGAAAATATTTTGCCGCTAAAAAGCGCTATTTTTGATTATGTGCATGCTATAAAACTAGCAGAAAAAGATATTCTACATGACCATCACATGGAACAAAAACGCTGTGAAAATTCGATAAGCATGCCTGGTGAATGGATGCAAAATCTTTGTTCCCTGTCAAAAAAACAACGAGAAGAAATCTTATTACAATCTCCTGAACTAAGAGCAGAAATAAAAACTTATATGTGTCAATTCCATAACCGTCTCTCAGCAAGCGAACGCAGAGCGATAACGGAAAACAATCATCAAGAATTGGCTAAAACTCTTGGCACATCACTCAATAACGCAAAGCAAATTGCAGAAATCTTCAAACAAGGACAAGAGCTACAACAGAATATACAATCGTTATCCCGCAGACTGGACGATCTTTCAATACGAGACGGACATCAATCTATAAAGAGAAACAATGGTGAAAATCGCACTGAAACTCTTGACACAACAGCAATTAAAGCAAAGAAAATAACAGAAACTGTCAAGCAAGAAAAAGCAGTTGCTTTCACTTGTTAGGCATGCATAAGCTTGAGCTTTTTAGCTCTTTCTCAAACGAAAGTATCGCCTTTAGACAACTCTCCTCCCTCAACCCTTCATCTAGGAAAAGGTATTTGAATGTGTCAACACCAAAGATGAAGGGTGTGTTGTTTACAAGAGTATGAAACGGGGGTTTTATCGTTATGAATACTCTACGAAGCTGAATTTTCATTTTATAAAGCTGGTGTATAAAAAGGTAGAGTTAACAAAAGGTATAAGCCAGTATACAAAGGAATACTCTACAGCAATAGCCCCTAAAAAGCACACCCCCCATGCGAATAATATTCAGAAGAAACGAAACAGAGCACAAGCCATAAGAAAGACCATCGACTCTCCCATTCTCTCTTGCTTTTTTCTCTTCATTCCATTGCCCAACATCTCCTGCTTTTCAAAAAAAGAATAAAGAAATTTTGAGTGTTTTATGAAGGGAATACAAGCTGTAAGGGAGCAACAAAAAATCCAACTCAAAGAGTATGAAAGCACACTTGTTGACAGAAGGATAAACACCGTCGTAAAACGCTTTAACAATGTATGATTGTATTGGCATGCTCATCAGATTTTTACGATTTAAAATGATTTTATTTATTTTTTCATCACCGCTCCTTCATGACAAACCCGATAGATCTTTATGACTCTAATTAAAAAATTTGCAACTGTTGCTTCCGGAACCCTTATGAGCCGTATTTTTGGCTTTATACGCGAAATGTTGATGGCAGCAGCCTTGGGAACTGGTCCTGTTTCCGATGCGTTCAACGCTGCTTTTCGTTTTCCCAACACATTCCGCCGTTTTTTTGCTGAAGGCGCCTTTAATGCGGCTTTTGTTCCTCTTTTTTCAAAAAAAATTACTGAAGATGGTACAGAAACTGCATGTAAATTTGCCGAAGAGGTATTTGGCGTTCTCTTCACGCTGCTGTTGCTTTTAACCATTGTCATGGAATTAAGTATGCCTTTTTTAGTGCGAACAGTCATTGCTCCAGGTTTTGCAGAGGATGCAACAAAATTTAACGCAACAATCCATTTTACTGCAATCATGTTTCCCTATTTAACATGCATGTCTTTAGCAGCAATGATGGGAGGAATGTTGAATGCCTTGCGGCGTTATTTCATTGCAGCCATCGCCCCCCTCTTTTTGAATATTATTCTCATTGGCGTGCTTGCTTATGCCTGGTTCTATCAACTTGATGCTTGGCATATTGGATTAAATCTTTCTTGGGGTGTCTTAGCAGCAGGGCTTCTCCAACTTGCCCTCATCGCCGTTGCTTTGCGTCGAAGTGGAATGAAAATTTTCCTCCGCCGTCCCCATTTTAGCCCCAATGTTCGAAAGCTTTTAACTTTGGCATTCCCTGCTGCCATTACAGGAGGAATTACGCAAATCAATTTATTAATCAACACCAACATTGCCTCCAGTCAATCAGGTGCCGTATCCTCTTTGATGTATGCTGATCGTCTTTATCAATTACCTCTAGGCGTTATAGCAATTGCCATAGCGACTGTCCTTTTGCCAGAATTAACAAGGGCGCTACGCAGCAAAAAGCATAAAGAAACCCATGATTTGCAAAACCGTTCGATTGAATTAACGCTGTTATTAACACTACCAGCATCGGTCGCTTTTCTACTGCTCTCTCACCCCATTGTTAGCTTGCTTTTTGAGCGTGGGCAATTTACCAGTGAATCAACACACCATGTTGCACAACTACTTCAACTTTATGGGCTAGGACTTCCAGCTTTTGTCCTGATCAAGGTTTTTATTCCTAATTTTTTTGCTCATGAAGATACAAAAACACCAATGATTTTCACAGGCATTTGCGTTTTCATCAATATCAGTTTAGCCTTAACATTATTTCCAATTTTGTCAGCACGGGGCATTGTTATTGCTGAAATCACCTCTGGATGGGTTAACACATTGTTGCTTTGTATTGTCCTCATCAAGCGCGATTATTGGAAACACGACGCAAAGCTGATAAAACGCATTGCATGTCTGATACTCGTCACTGTTTTGAGTGCTCTAACCCTTTACTATATGTTTGATGTACTTGGATTTTTATCTTTCCCTTTATCCACACAAGCATCATTTCTCTTGCGCGCAAGCACCTTGGCAGGGATAATGGTTGTCATACTGTTGGTATATTGTAGCGCCTATTTTTTACTTGATCCCCGTTCTTTTTTTCTCACCCTTAAAAATTTTAAAAAGCGTCTATAATATTTTGTCTTGCTTTCAGAAAGAGGCTTTGTCAAAAAATACAAAACGAATAACTTTACTTAAGAAAGAACACTCCTATGGAAACTTTCACACCGCTTGTCTTTTCCGGCGTACAACCAAGTGGCAATTTACATCTTGGTAATTACCTTGGAGCCATCAAGCATTGGGTTGAACTGCAAACATCCTATAATTGCCTGTATTGCGTTGTCGATATGCATGCGCTCACCGTGAATCCAGATCCTCTTACCTTAACTGAATCAACCAGAGCAGTCACAGCAGCCTTTTTAGCAGCCGGCATTGATCCTCAAAAGCAAATCATTTTCAACCAGTCTCAAGTTTTTCAACATGCTGAACTTGCATGGATTTTGAACTGTATTGCCCGTATTGGCTGGCTTCAACGCATGACGCAGTTTAAGGATAAAGCAGGAAAAGATCGTGAACAAGCATCCCTTGGGCTTTTTGCCTATCCAAGTCTGATGGCAGCCGATATTTTAGTCTATCGTGCCACTCATGTTCCTGTAGGAGAAGATCAAAAACAACATGTTGAACTCACACGCGATATTGCGCAAAAATTCAACAACGACTACGCAGATCGTATTGCGGATTTAGATGTTGGTGTCTCTATGCAAGTAGGAGAAGAGAAAAGACAAGGCTTTTTCCCAATACCAGAACCGCTTATTGGTGAGACAGCCACACGCATTATGTCGTTGCGTGATGGTACAAAAAAAATGTCAAAATCAGATCCTTCAGATTTTTCGCGTATTAATTTAACGGATGATGCTGATCTTATTGCAAAAAAAATACGCAAAGCAAAAACCGACTCCGCTCCTCTCCCTGACACTCTTGCAGATTTGAAAGAACGCCCAGAGATCAATAACCTGCTTGGTATTTATGCAGCTTTTGCTCAAATCAGCAAAGAAAAAGCTCTTTTAGAGTTTTCCGGAAAACAATTTTCGCTGTTTAAAACAGCCTTAGCAGACCTTGCCGTTCATAAGCTTGCACCGATAACAGGGGAACTGCGTCGTCTTCATCAAGAAAGCAGTTACATTGACTCTGTTTTGCGCGATGGCGCAGAGCGTGCCAGTATAATGGCAGAAAAAAATATGAAAAAAGTCCGTGAAATTGTTGGATTCTTGCAAAATACGTGAAATAATAAAAGAACCATAAAGAGTAAAAAGAAGCTACACTTGATTTTAAAAAATATCCGCCCTCTCTTACAAAAGATGACCCCTCACACGAGAGATCATCATTATCTCTCTCATGCCTCATATCATTGCCATAAACGACGATATTTACAGCATAGGAGAGATAATGAATTGTCCCATTTTAAACCTTTTTTATGAATGGTTCCATAATTCTTTTAACATCCATTGTTTCAAAACAAACATCGCCATCCCTTATAAATTTAGCTAATTGTTTAAGTTGGCGATCTTTTGAAATTCTTCCTTTAATTGCACCTTCATATAAAATGTCATCCATACTGTAGGTAATATAATCTTTATTAAAACCTTTTTTAATGAACAATTTATCAGAAGCGAAAAAGACAGCTAATTTTTGTTTTTGAATGATGAGGTTAAAATAAGGTGTTTTTGGTGTTGATTTCATTTTATTAATGAATGAATAATCATCATTAATCTTAAGAGCACTATTACCTAATACGAATGCCCCATATGCTGTATTTTTAATTGATTTAGCGAGTTTTGTATCAGACTTCCTTTCAATAAATTCTTTACCAAGAGTATGGCCAATTAATATTGAAGGTTCTCTATAGAATGTAAATTCATTTTTATGATGATTTCTTAAATCAAAGAAATCGAAATAAGGATTGGAATGTGATATGCTGTTACCAAGGCATATTACGCGCCCCTCATCACGGTGCCTAAAGACGGTTTCACATAGACTAATTAATTTTTCTGGTTCATTTTTTAAATATTTTCCTTGTTCACAAATATATTCCTCAAAAATGATTGTTTTAACATCAGAGAAGTAGCAAGATTTGTATTGCTTAGCTAAAGATAGAGGGACTAAATATCCGCAAATTATGTCATTTTTTGCTTTTAAAAGAGATGGTTTTCTGTACGGTATCTTTGCACTGATTTTTGATCCAGTTTCCCCTCTACCTTGAGAGAACTTTTCTAATTCATCTAAGTGAATTTCTGGATTATAAATGATACAATCACCTTCGCATCTAAATTCAAATGGTTTAATAATGCCTTGATTTTCTAAAGCAATAAACATTGTATCTTTTACACGTTGAATTTCTGCCTTTGTACGACGCACGTATATGAATTGTTCATTTCTTTTTTTGTAAGCATTACAAACAAAACGTAATGCGCTAAACGTCTTTCCTAATCCTCTATTACTATCTAAAAAATTCCATAGTGCATTATAGGAAAGCGCTTTATCTAAATCATAATACAACTCTTTAGTCCCCCGCCATTTTAAAAAATATTAATACTTAATTCATAATATAGTTTCACAGGAGCTTCTTTTAAAGCCTCCCTTATTTAATTTTTCTCTAAAATTGCACTATCTGAGAAATTCTATTGAAACTCTTTCAAAGTTACCTTTACTTATATATTTTAATAAAGTTGATTTGAAATATTTTTACCAAAAAAGCAGGGAAAACCCATGGTTTCTAAGCAAAAAAATCCGAAAACAGGTCATAAGCGGAAAATTTTAGTCATTATTGATGAAACACCAGAGTGTCGCCGTGCTGTTGCTTTTGCCGCACAACATGCCCAAAATACCAACAGAACGTTGGTATTGCTTTGTGTCGTTGATAGTGTAGAATTTCAACATTTTTTGGGTGTGAACGACGTTATGCGAACGGAATCAACGCAAACCGCCCATAGAGTGTTGGGAGAAATTGCCAATGATGTACGCACCACCCACGCCCTTGAAACAGAAATTATTGTTCGTGAAGGCAAAAAGATTGAAGAAATTTCCAGACTAATCGACGAAGATAAGGAAATTGCTCTCATTATTTTAGCTGCCAGTGGACATACAGAAGGACCAGGACCGCTTGTTCAACTCATCGGGAGTCGGGGAACAGCTTTTTCAATCCCTGTTACCGTTATTCCAAGCAATCTTGCCGATGAAGATATTGAATCTATTGCTTAAAACAGACTATTCGGGAATCAATTATCTTCTTTAAGCCTTAACAAACAGGAGAATGCATGTTTATTCAAACTGAAGCTACACCAAACCCTGCAACACTGAAGTTTCTGCCCGGTCGGGTAGTGCTTTCTGAGGGCGTGTTAGAGTTTCGTGACAGTAAAGAAGCCGCTAAAAGTTCTCCTTTAGCTGCTAAATTGTTTAATATTCCAAATGTCAGCGGTGTTTTTTTAGGCTATGACTTCATTACTGTGACCAAGAAAGATGGTGAATGGCAACATCTCAAACCAGCGATTTTGGGCACAATCATGGAACATTTTCTTTCCAATGATCCGGTTATTACCACCAATGCCACAACACAAGCGCAGGCCCATGCCCTTACAGAAGAATTTTATGACGAAAAAGACGCTGATATTGTCCTCACAATTAAGGAGTTGCTAGAAACGCGTGTTCGCCCAGCGGTTGCCAATGATGGGGGAGATATTACTTTCCGCGGTTTTGAAAACGGTATTGTTTACCTCAATATGCGGGGAGCTTGCGCTGGATGCCCCTCTTCAACAGCCACACTTAAAAATGGTATTGAAAATCTTTTACGGCATTTTATCCCAGAAGTTTTAGGTGTTGAAGCCATGCCGCAATAAACAAAAGTGAAATCTTACAACATATCAGTAAAGAGCAAAATACCGACAAAAGATAAGCGCCATAGCTGCTAAACCATCCAATCTATAAAGGATTATTTTCTTAAAACAAAATCGCTCCAACACATAACATCGCTCAAATACACGACCAAGACATATCCCCTTTAATAGATATCAGTATTTTGATCAGAACCTCTTCCTTTAACAAGCACCGCAAGAGAATTGGAAGAAATTCTTATCCAAAAGAAACCTCCAGTTCACACACAGACGCTTTAGCAAAGAAGCAAGCGCTCGACAAACTCTCAAAACATTGATTGATCACGATAATTCATCGCTTTGCATGCTGAAGCAGTCCCCCGAATATCGGAAGGCTTTCTTCTTTCAAACCCTCTTATATTTAAATCAATAAACATCATTCGCTTGCACATCACAAGAGAGATCAATATATGAATAAAAATCGTTTAAGAAAGGCGTCAAAATACCTCTTATGCACCGTCTTAAGATAACAACAATCATAAAGAAGCGAGCAGATGATATGATGGCATCAGCTTGAATCGACTAAACTTTTTTCACAAATTCCGATTTTAAGCTCATTTGACCAAACCCAGGAATCTTACAGTCAATATTATGATCACCATCCACAAGGCGGATATTCTTCACCTTCGTTCCACCCTTGAGAACGGATGTAGCACCCTTAACTTTAAGATCTTTGATCACAATAACACTATCCCCATTTACCAAAACGTTACCATTCGCATCATAAACGGTGTTAGAAGGAGGAAGTTCTTCGTTTTTTTGAGGCCACTCATGTGCACACTCAGGACACACAAAATTATCCCCCTCTTCATAAGTATAAAGACCACCACAGTGAGGGCATTGAGGATATTGGTTCATAGATTCCCTTTTCTGTTCAAGAAAAATACGCATATAAGCGGTCATAAAGCAAGAAACGTTTATTGTCCATTGCTAAAGCAAAACGCTTAATCACACACAACATGTTATCTCAAAAGCTTTGGATTATTGAAACTAAACAATAACAACTTCAAAATAAAATCAATTAAATCAATAAGTTAAATGAAGTTTATTTTCTCTAGATCCTCATCACAATTCACAACTTTAATGTGTGATACAATTGACAATTTTTTTTATAAACAATTGCCATATGTGAACAGAACATAAAAAGCAAATCATGACGCAAATATTATAATGCATGTGAGCATTCAAATGAAATACAAAGCCGCTCTTGTTCATAATAACTGAAGTTTACGATACGTTTTCATAGCAACACAAACTACATTGTTAAAAGTTTAATCATTGAAACGATTATAACATAAGCTTGCGATATGTTTAGAGATTATAATTCATTTTAAGGATTGGAATTAATCGCATTAAAAAACATAAAGATTACACTCACCAGAACGGCAAATGTAACATACAAAGCTATTATCACAACATCATCATAACACCACTCGTTTTTGACGAGGGATAGTATGAAATTGTCTATAAAGATTGCATAAAAGATTTTTTACAAAATAAAGACTTTATCGATTTTCTAAAAATTGAGAAAACGGTAAGCATGCACTACAATAGATACAGATCATCACAGCGGGGAATAAAAATAAAAATGCTCTTCTTATGAAAGAGAAATCCTTTTAATGACAGAATACCATAGTGAAGTATCAGAAAATATTTGGAGTGTTAGAGTTTAAAAGGAACCAGACCGAATGAGAACTGGTTAATTTTATAAATTCCAAAAAGAAACCCCTTCCCCCACAAAAACACTTACTTGAATGAGAGAGAAAAAACACAGCGGTAAAAACAAGCTCTGCTAGCACAATATTGCTCTTGTATTGAGACGCTTCATAAGAAGCATTTTTACGATATTCGAAGTCCTTCTTTAACATGTTCAGCGATGAATCATCATGATCAATCAATATATTATATTATTTATGGAGCACTTTCTTGTTTGCGAATAATACATACGAAACCCCTATGAGGGTGCATCTACCGCTTCCAAACTCTTCCCCTTTTACAGAAGGAAATTAAACATGCGTAACACCAAACATGTTATCATACAGCCTGCTAAAGATGAAAAAGCTTGTTTTTTTACCATTGGCTATGAAGGAAAGTCTCTTGAGAATTATCTTAATTGCCTCATAGAGAATAATATCAAAACTTTATGTGATGTTCGTAAAAATCCAATAAGTAGAAAACACGGATTTTCAAAAAGACAATGAGAGCAAGCTGTAAGCAACATTGATATTGAATATATGCATATGCCTGAACTTGGAATTGCCTCTGAAAAACGAAGAAATTTGAAAACACAAAAAGATTATGACCGTCTTTTTGAAGATTATCAAAATACAACTCTCAAGAATAATTCTTGTGCAATAAACAAATTATATCAAATTTTTTTAAACAAAAAGCGCGTTGCAATCACCTGTTTTGAAGCCAATGTATGCATGTGTCATAGAGGACAACTCGCATTAGCTCTCACTCAATTGCCTGATTGGAAATATGAAATTAAACACATCTAAAAAATAAACTTGCAGATTTTTTAAAAATGGGAGTGCTCCATATGCCTCCCAGTAGCCCTAATACAACTTTCAACACAAGCGTGATTCATGCCAAAAGTAAATTGCATCTAAATATAAGGAGAAAAGATATGCCGCATCGGCCACCGACCATAACTTAAGTCAGCGGTTGCACGCACTTTACAAGAAGAAAAAACAGGAATGCAAATTAATAGAAATCAAACACCTACAAGGGAACTCCTCATCTATCTTAAATCCGATATCCCAGTACCAAACTCAGCCGCACATCCTGAAAAAATTTGGAGCTTATTAAACGATAAATATGATTTTGATATCATCTTATTGTCCCTCTTCATATCAAAACCATGCCCTATGAAATAGAAAATTGTAGAAGAAGATGGAACAATGTAAAAAAAAACGGGCTCAAAGGCCCGTTTTCTTTTATCTCTATGAAAGGGCTTAGAAATCCATTCCGCCCATTCCACCCATTCCACCACCAGGCATTGGAGGCATTGGAGTATCTTTCTTTGGAACTTCAGCAACCATTGCTTCTGTAGTAATAAGAAGGCTAGCAATTGAAGCGGCATTCTGGAGAGCAGAACGCACAACCTTCACAGGGTCAACGATTCCCAAAGCAATCAAATCACCAAATTCACCGGTAGCAGTGTTGTAACCAAATGTATCAGCATTATTTTCCAACACCTTGCCCACAATAATGGCTGCTTCTTCACCGGCATTTGTTGCAATTTGACGTGCTGGCGCTTGTAGTGCACGGCGAACGATATGAATACCAGCTTCTTGATCAGGATTACTTCCTTTAACAGTCAAAGCATTTGCCGCACGTAACAACGCGGTTCCACCACCCGCAACAATACCTTCTTCCACAGCAGCACGTGTTGCATTCAAGGCATCATCAACGCGGTCTTTCTTTTCTTTCACTTCAACTTCTGTAGCACCACCAACACGGATAACAGCTACACCACCAGCGAGTTTAGCAAGTCTTTCTTGCAATTTTTCACGGTCATAATCAGAAGTTGTCTCTTCAATCTGAGCCTTGATTTGATTAACGCGTGCATTAATCTCGCTCTTTTGGCCAGCACCATCAATAATCGTTGTATTTTCTTTAGAAATGTTCACTTTCTTTGCACGACCAAGCATATCTAAAGTAACATTTTCCAATTTAATGCCAACATCTTCAGAAATAACCTGACCCGATGTCAAGATTGCAATATCCTCTAACATGGCTTTACGGCGATCACCAAATCCTGGAGCTTTCACAGCAGCAATTTTCAAACCACCGCGCAACTTGTTGACAACGAGAGTTGCCAAAGCTTCACCTTCCACATCTTCAGCGATAATAAGAAGAGGTTTACCAGACTGAACAACAGCTTCGAGCACTGGAAGAAGAGATTGTAGATTAGACAACTTCTTCTCATGAATGAGGATGTAAGGATCGTCAAGATCAGCCACCATTTTCTCAGCATTTGTAACGAAATAAGGTGAAAGATATCCACGGTCAAACTGCATACCTTCAACGACTTCTAATTCCGTTTCAGCAGTTTTTGCTTCTTCCACGGTAATAACGCCTTCATTGCCAACCTTTTCCATAGCATCAGCAATCATTTTACCGATTTCAGCAGCACCATTAGCGGAAATTGTTCCCACTTGTGCAATTTCTGCAGAAGTTTGAATTTTCTTGGCTTTTTTGAAAAGGTTTGCTACCACTTCTTCAACAGCAGCATCAATCCCACGTTTGAGATCCATTGGGTTCATACCAGCAGCAACAGCTTTTACGCCTTCTTGGACAATAGCTTGTCCCAAAACAGTTGCAGTTGTTGTTCCATCACCAGCAATATCATTGGTTTTAGAAGCAACTTCGCGCAACATCTGCGCACCCATATTTTCGAACTTATCTTCGAGTTCAATTTCCTTTGCAACGGATACACCATCTTTTGTGATGCGAGGTGCACCAAATGATTTGTCAATCACCACATTACGACCTTTAGGGCCGAGTGTTACCTTAACAGCGTTAGCAAGGATATCAACGCCGCGCAACAAACGCTCACGCGCTTCACGGCCAAATTTGACTTCTTTAGCAGCCATTTAATTTCTCCTTGGAGTTATCTCAAATAATACAAAATGAAAGTATTGAGAGGCTAAAATTACCCCATAATTCCCATAATGTCAGATTCTTTCATGATGAGGAGGTCTTCCCCATTAATCTTTACTTCGGTTCCAGACCATTTTCCAAAGAGAATACGGTCTCCTGCTTTCACTTCTAAAGGCACACGCTTTCCGTTGTCATCAAGAGCGCCATTACCAACAGCAATAATTTCACCTTCTTGAGGTTTTTCCTTTGCTGTATCAGGGATGATAATCCCCCCAGCAGTTTTGTTTTCAGATTCAACCCGACGAACAACGACACGATCGTGAAGTGGGCGGAATTGTATGTTAGCCATATTGTAAATCCTTAAAACTTAATATAATTGAATTAATCTTAAGTCCTTATTAGCACTCTTTAAGCCTGAGTGCTAACAGCAGTTTGAATATAAAATTGCCACAGCCTATTGTCAAGGATTGTCTCTAAAATAATTTATCTTTAAAAGCTTCAAGAGTATTGCCTCTTTTTTCTATTTCGCGTTATCTACTTCTCTAACGACACCCGTGAACATAAAAGGATTTTACCATGGTTGAAACACGTCAGGAAACTGATAGCTTTGGAACGATTTCGGTACGTCAAGACCGTTATTGGGGAGCACAAACGGAACGTTCTTTGCATAATTTTAACATTGGCACAGAAAAACAACCTCTTGCTATCATCTATGCCTTAGTCCTTATCAAAAAAGCTGCAGCTGTTGTAAATATGGACAAAGGAAAACTACAAGAAAATATTGGAAAAGCAATTATTGCCGCAGCAGATGAAGTGCTTGCCGGCGATTTTGATACGCATTTTCCACTCTCCGTCTGGCAAACAGGTTCTGGCACACAAAGCAATATGAATGTCAATGAAGTCATTGCTAATCGTGCTAGTAAGATTTTGGGAGGAAAACTTGGCAGCAAAAAACCAGTTCACCCCAATGACCACGTCAATATGAGCCAATCGTCGAACGATTCCTTTCCCACAGCGCTTCACATTGCCACCACGTTGCAAACACGCCAACACTTACTACCAATCCTTGAAGCTCTTATTGCTACATTAAAACAAAAAGAGCAAGAATTTGCAGACATCATTAAAATCGGCCGCACCCATACCCAAGATGCAACGCCTTTAACCTTAGGGCAAGAATTTTCAGGCTATCGTGCCGCATTAGAAGCCAATCTTCAGCGCATTGAAAATGCTCTAACCGATGTCCAAATGCTTGCTCAAGGTGGCACGGCTGTTGGCACAGGACTGAATGCGCCAAAAGGTTTTGACATTTCTTTTGCGCAAACAGTGAGCTCTCTCACGGGAATAACGTTCCAAACTGCTAGCAATAAATTTGAAGCACTCGCCCATCATGGAGCCCTTGCGCATTTCCATGGGAGCTTGAATGCTCTCGCAGCTGATCTGTTTAAAATTGCTAATGATATTCGATTTTTGGGCTCAGGACCACGTTCAGGTTTAGGGGAACTCAGTCTTCCCGAAAATGAGCCAGGGTCTTCCATCATGCCAGGCAAAGTTAACCCCACGCAATGTGAAGCCTTAACCATGGTCGCATGCCAAGTTTTTGGAAATCACACCAGTGTAACATTTGCTGCAAGCCAAGGGCATTTCGAACTCAACGTTTATAAGCCTGTTATTGGTTATAATGTTTTACAGTCTATTACACTTCTTGGTGATTGTATGCGCTCTTTTGATGAACATTGCATCCAAGGATTACGTGCCAATCGAGTTCACATTCACTCTCTCATGGAACGCTCGTTAATGCTCGTAACAGCTCTTGCTCCAGAAATTGGCTACGAAAAAGCTGCTGAAATTGCCAAAGCAGCGCATAAAAATGACACAACTTTGCGTGCAGAAGCACTGAAAGCTGGCGTTTCTGGCGCTGATTATGACCGGCTGGTTGATCCCAAAAAGATGATCTCCCCACAATAAGCAACAAGATGGAAACATGCCTCAGACAGACCGCGAAAATATCAAACCATTCGCGGTCTGATTTTTTTACATATTTCAAAGGTTAAGCTCCACCTATTGCACAAGCTTGAAAACGTCTTACAACTCTTGAAGGTGTGTGCGTAAGCAACACTCTCATACTGCTCCAAATAAAGTCTTAAAAGTGCTCCCACGGTTTCTGTTCCCTGACAACCCCACCACTAACCAACCCCGTTCTTAAAAAGCACATACGCCTTGCCACAAGCTGTTGTAAAGAAATGACACAAGCTTTGCACACAAAAGCACGAAAAGTAAAGGGCTGAAGCTAATTATGACATGACCTGCTCACCAATCCCCAAAAGCTGATCACTCCATAAGAGATAAATGGATAAAGCCCCCTCAAAACAAACCTTTTTGTGAGAACATTAAGGGCATTCGCCATCCAATGCTTATCGCCATTTACCATTCAGTTTTTGAAATCAAATC
The DNA here is from genome assembly GCF_046245125.2 of Bartonella heixiaziensis. Classification (GTDB taxonomy): domain Bacteria; phylum Pseudomonadota; class Alphaproteobacteria; order Rhizobiales; family Rhizobiaceae; genus Bartonella; species Bartonella heixiaziensis. Next base: position 1,575,224 of record NZ_CP176404.1, read on the forward strand.
CGTACTCATACCTGAACGAAAGATCCTTTCTCAAAAATGAAGAAGAATCTTCCCTTATGATAGGCAAAGTCAAGCCTATCGCCTGAGCAATAACACTCCACCCACAAGCGACAACATGAAACAGCTCTTTTATGGAATAACATTTATGTGATAACATCAGGTCGTTCACGACCTAATTTTTGCTGTATTTGCAACAATTGCAGCGCTGCCTGTTGCAAAGGTTTAAGAAATTTTTGCGGATCTAGATTGTGTTTGCATGGGTCACTTTCATATTGCTCAAAATAAAGCCGTAAAGTCGCTCCCACGGTCCCTGTTCCCGATAAACGCACCACAAGCCGTGCTCCTTTTTCAAAAAACACACGTATTCCCTGCCCTGTACTAACACTTTGATCAACGGGATCGTGATAAGTAAAATCATCTGCTTTTGCGACCCTAAGTCCAGCAATTTCCATTCCCGTCTTTGGTAAATGCGCACGCAATTGCTCTATAATTGCATGGGCTTTACAAGACTCTACTTCTTCATAATCATACCGTAAAGTGTAAAAGCGCCCATAAGTGCGCCAATGCTGTTGAACAATTTGTGCTACAGTTTTCCTTGTCACTGCTAGAAGATTTAACCAAAACAAAATAGCCCATAAACCATCTTTTTCGCGGATATGATGAGAGCCCGTTCCAAAGCTTTCCTCACCACAAAAAGTTACTTTTCCAGCATCCAAAAGCGTCCCAAAAAACTTCCATCCCGTTGGTGTTTCAAAAAAATTTAATCCTTTTTTTTCAGCAACGAGATCAGCAGCACGCCCTGTTGGCATAGAGCGAGCAATACCCACAATGCCCTGCCGATACCCTTTAATCAGAGGAGCATGGTCTGCCATAATAGCTAAAGAATCAGAAGGGGTGACAAATTGTTTGCGACCGATAATGAGATTACGATCTCCATCGCCATCAGACGCCGCTCCAAGATCAGGTCCTTGCTCAGACATTAACAAGTCATAAAGGTCCTTAGCATAAACCAAATTTGGATCTGGATGCTTCCCGCCAAAATCTTTCAAAGGAGTACCATTAACCACCGTTCCTTCAGAGAATCCTAAGCATTTTTCAAAAATTTCATGCGCATAAGGACCTGTTACCGCATGCATCGCATCAAATCGCAAAGTGAGCCCTTCTGCCACTGCCTTGGCAATACAATCAAAATCAAAAATCTCTTGCATCAAAGCCACATAATCCGTAACAGGATCAATAATCTCTACTTGCATAGACCCGATAAAGGTTATCCCTTGCTTACTTAAATCAATATCTGGAGCCTCAACGATCTTATAAAAAGAAAGATGCTTTGATGTTGCAAAAATAGCCTCGCACAAAGCATCAGGAGCAGGTCCACCATTGGAAATATTGTATTTGATGCCACAATCCCCTTCTGGTCCGCCAGGATTGTGGCTAGCTGAAAGAATAAGTCCACCATAAGCATGATACTTGCGAATAAGATGAGAAACAGCAGGCGTAGAGAGAATGCCTTCTCTTCCCACTTTAACACGCGCAACACCATTGGCTGCCGCCATTTTTAACACAAGCTGAATCAACGTACGATTGAAAGTGCGTCCATCACCACCAAGAATAAGCAATTTGCCCTCAAAAGGTCCAGCACTGTTAAAAATGGATTGAAGAAAATTTTCAACATAATGGGGCTGCTGAAAAACCGATACCTTTTTACGCAAACCAGATGTTCCCAGTTTTTGATCCCCAAAAGCCGTTGTCAAAACTGTTGTGATAGTCATGGTGACGCCTTCATATGACTTCGTTTGATTTTATGCTGCACATCCATCAAACGATTAATTCTACTTGACGCAAGAATGAAATACTTGCAAACTTATCGCAATATACGATGGTTTAAAATGCACTCTCCAACACGCTTTTAAACATAAACCCTGTTTTAAAACACAACTCCCGGAAAATATAGGAGCATAATTATGATGAGAAAAAAAGTTCCCGATGTCACTTTTCATACACGTGTGCGTGATGACTCAGTTGGCGGAGATAACCCTTATCGATGGCAAGATGTTAGCAGCGATATGTACTTTAAAGGAAAACGCGTTATCCTTTTTTCTCTTCCAGGAGCTTTTACTCCTACTTGCTCAACCTTTCAGTTGCCGGATTTTGAAAAACTCTATGATGAATTTAAAAAGGTTGGCATTGATGAAATTTATTGCCTTTCCGTAAATGATGCTTTTGTCATGAATGCTTGGGGAAAAACACAAGACATCAAAAATGTGAAATTAATCCCTGATGGTTCCGGTGAATTCACCCGCAAAATGGGCATGTTGGTTGCAAAAGACAATATCGGTTTTGGGATGCGGTCATGGCGCTATGCTGCTGTTATTAATGATGGTGTAATTGAAAAATGGTTTGAAGAAGAAGGTTTTTCAGACAATTGCACAACAGATCCTTACGAAGTCTCTTCACCACAAAATGTTTTAAAAACGCTGCAAAGCTAGTCCGAGACCAAATCCGCGCATTTAAACAATACAAACTTTACGGCACAAATTCTTCTGGGAAGAGAAATTTGTGCCGTTTGTCTTTGTATGAATTTTTAAGTGCAAAAAACGTAGCTGGAATATTTTCACCATGAAAAGCACGCAACCAACCTCTCATAACACCAGCCCCCACAATAAACCCAAAGATAACCATCCCTCATCATAGACGCTAAAGAAAACACCCATTATTAGGGAGACATCAAAGAGTTATACCGGCTTAAAAACAGCACCCGTCTAACAATCTCACCCACCTCTCACCAAAAGAGCAATTTTGACACGGCTCTGTGTATTATTTGTCCTCAATTTTATTTTCTTAAAATCATTGACTCTAAGAATTAAGATCTCTTTTTAAGTTAAAAAAATGACTCCTAAAGCAATCGTTTCTTCGAATGTTTTGTCATAAATACCGCATCCATTTCTTCATCTTCATCATCATCTTCATCGAACTCAGAGTATTCATTGCGTCCAGAAAACCCAAAAATGTCTGGATTTATGAAATAACAATCTTTTTTTGTCCCCTTCGCTACAATTTTGTTACGTTCTAATTCGTTAATACCTTCTTTAAAAGTTTTAAAATAAAGGTATTCTGGTTCTTCAGTTGAAAAGTCGCAAGTCAAAAATTCATTGAGAATATCCTCATCTAATCTTACCTGATCAAACCACAAATCCACTTCATCTTCATCTGACATTTTCCCTACTTTCCACAACATAACAAAAAAAGTTTTCATCCCAACGAACGAGAGCCTAAAGATCATACGCCGGCTATCGGACGCTCCTGAAAACGTAATTTGGGGAAGATCTTCAAATCCGAAATTTGAAGGAGGAAGCTGAAATGATTTTCCAATATTCTCAGGTCTTTCAAGAATAAAGGGATTTCGTTCATAGAGCAGAGTAAAATCATATTGGACCATTGTATTTCTCCATTAAAGAATTTATTTTATGAAAAAATGCATACTATCAGCCAGTTACCATTATGGTAGCTTACAATTCACCCAAATATGCTCCTGTAAAAAATTGTTCGATTTAAGTCATTCCATTGTTTTTTGAAACTTAAAAAGTCTTTTAGGATAAAACGCTTTAGATTTCCCTCCCTTTGCAATAATGCTAGATTTTATAGTGTCCAATAAGAGAACAGCAAAGGATTTGATGCCAACGCATAAGAGTTCAAAGGTGAAGGAAATATGAACTGTCAATATTTTTATAAATTTTGGGGGGACGTTAGGTAAAACTCTTGAATTTCCCCAATGTTTTTTGGTCATGAAGATATTATCATCATATCCTCAGAAGGAAACGCTTTTAGTGAATGGAGTTTATTTACCTCTTAAAAATCTCCCTTTGTATGCCGCACCGGCTTAAAAAACAACTCGATTTTGAACGCGTGTGTAAGCACGCCTAAAAGAGAATTAAAAATTGAATCTCAAATTTTCTGAATATTTCAGACAATCGCTTCTATAAAACTTTTACCATAACTGCCTTTGAGCTGCTAAAATATCTTGTACTGTTTTAACCAACTGTTCTTCATTAACTATCACTTGTGCTGGTCGACTTTCACGCCATGTTTGGTTGTCCTTAATTTCGTGTGACAAACGCGCCCCTTCAATCAAATCTTTAATTTGTATTTTTCCGCTCTCACGTTCTTGTGACCCTTGGATCACCACACAAGGCGCTTGACGTCGATCTGCATATTTCATCTGCGCTTTTATACCCGATGCCCCCAAATAGAGCTCAGCACGAATTCCCGCACCACGCAACTGCATCACCATTTTTTGATAACCAGCAACCGCCTCTGGCTCTTTATCCATCATCAGCACCACAACCGGCCCTGTTGTCTCCTTCATAGGCAACTTTCCAAGATTTTGCAAAGCAGCGATCAAGCGTGAAACACCGATTGAAAAACCTGTTGCCGGAATATTTTCACCACGAAAGCGTGCCACCAATCCATCATAGCGCCCACCACCACCAACGGAGCCAAAAACAACTTTTTGCCCATCATCATTGAAAACATCAAAAAGCAACGTAGCCTCAAAGACAGGACCTGTATAATAATCCAATCCACGCACCACCGATGGATCAATCTTGATACGATTCTGAGTGCCATTTGCGGCAAAAATTGCTTGCATTTCCTCAAGCTCACGAATTCCCTCACACCCTTGAACATGATCACCAACCACTTTTTTAAGAGCCTCAAGAGTTTCTTCTGCTGTCTCAGCTCCAGCAGCAGTTAAGGAAAGAATACAATCAATCTCTTTATCCTTAAGTTCCGCCCCTTTTGTAAAGTCACCACTTTCATCCAAACGTCCACGCCCTAAAAGCAAACGCACACCTTCAGGACCAAATTTATCCAATTTATCAATTGCTCTTAAGACAGTTAAGCGCTTTTCAGCCTGTTCATTGCCCCCCAAACCAATTTTCTCTAAAACGCAATCCAGAATTTTTCGATTATTCAGACGGATAGCATACTCATGATGCTGAAACCCTAATTTTTCCAAACTGTCTGCTGCCATCATACAAATTTCGGCATCCGCTGCTACCGTTGGTGTTCCAACAATATCCGCATCAAACTGCATAAATTGCCGAAACCGCCCTGGTCCGGGTTTTTCATTGCGGAACACAAAACCAAGACGATAACTGCGATAAGGTTTTGGCAAAACTTCAAAATTCTCTGCAAAATAACGGGCAAGAGGCGCGGTAAGATCATAGCGCAAAGACATCCATTGCTCATCATCATCTTGTAACGAAAAAACACCCGCATTTGGACGATCTTCATCAGGTAAAAACTTCCCCAACACATCTGTATATTCAAAAATCGGTGTTTCCAGTGCTTCAAAACCGTAAAGTTCATAAACTTCACGAATCTGCGCAATCATTGTTTCAGTTGCATACAACTGTGCACTTGTACGATCCACAAAACCACGGGGTAAACGGGCTTTGGTTTTTTCTTGTTTTGCTGACATGTTTTTCTCTAACAACAATATGTATTCACAGATAACGTGTGTCTATCTTATAGAAACAAACGCTGCAATAACTTTATTAACTGGAAACTGGTCATAACATACATAAGCTTTTGCTTTTAAAAGAGGCACACCTTTACCCTTAAGGCAATTTGCTGAAAGTCTTTGCACTTCCAATAGGAGCATGCCCCCGCTTAACATTCAATGAAAAGACATCCGCGCTTTTTGAAAGAAACCACAAAGCAACTGTTGATTCTAGATAAGCTAGAAGCACCCTCCTAAAAAGCCTTCCCTCTCAGGGCTTTTCAGATTTATCACAGATGCAAAAACCCTCAAGACATCAGTGTGCTTTGCGCTTGCTCGGCAAAATCATGAATAACATTTTTTAAATCAACAATATTTCGACCAGCATCTGTAATAGAGCGTGATACAGAAGGAATAACATTCTGCCAGAGTCTTTGTGGAAATTGATGTGCCAATTGTGTCATTGTTCCACCTTGGGCGCCAATACCCGGAACAAGAAACAGACTATTTTTTAACTGCTCGATTGTGTCTTTTGATTCAGATCCTAGTGTCGCTCCTATAACCGCACCTATGGGGCCAATATTATGATGGAGAACCGGAGACTGAGAATTATAATCGCAAATGCACTGTGCAAGATGAAGAGAGAGTGTCTGATTACCAATAAGCGCATTTCGTATTTGTTTCCCCTCTGGATTAGAGGACTGAACAACCACAAAAACCCCTGCTCCTGTTTCTTCTGCAACCTTTATAAGAGGAATGAGAGCGTCAAAACCCAAAAAAGGATTGATTGTCATGGCATCAGCTTTAAACGCACTGTTTGGACCGAGCCAAGCTTTACCATAGGCTTCAGCAGTAGAGCCAATATCTCCCCTTTTTGCATCTGCCAAAACCAATAAGCCTTGTTCGTGTGCATTTTCAATGAGTTCTTTGAGAGCTTGAAGACCTTCCACACCATATAATTCAAAAAATGCAACTTGCGGCTTTATGACACCCACTTTGCCAACAGATGCCGCTAAGAGAATATCACAAAAATCTTTGAGACCTTTATAATCAAAGCTTAGTTTCCACGATTGCAAAACTTTATGGCTAGGATCAAAGCCAATACAAAGTGGTCCATAGATTTCACGATTTTTAAAAAAAGTTGAACGAAACATTCTACCACCCAATACAATCTCTTTTGCAATTTTTTGATACAACCGAAAAACAATTAATCGATAAATCACGGCTAACACGTTTCCATAAAGAATAAAATATCTTCTGCATTGATCTTATCCTAAAAAAACTAAAAACAGAATATTCGCATTTTTTGTTTCTTTATCGTTATTTTGCAATTTTGCGAACGATCATAGGAGACAAAAAATCCATACACGCCTTGAAGAGAAGGCGGATCAACAGAGAGATCACATTTATACAATTATTCGCCCTCTTGTTGACGTCTCTGAAATGGAGAGTGAAATCTCTCTTCGCTCATCTTACACCCCTGCAATGAGTTCTCTCATCTGAAACAAAAAAATGGCTCATTGCAGCAAACGGGCATTGCGCCAGTTTTGAATATGGCGATCATTGACACAAGCTTCCTGTCTCAACTTTCATCGAAAGAGAAAATTGACAAAGAAGAAATCCATGATTTTTGCCAAAACAGGGCTTTTCCTCGTTTTAGGCTTGAGCAGCTTTGCCGATGAAACAGTGCAAGTTACATTTGCTCTCCACTTAGCAAAAAGCACAGCATCTATTTCAATGCCGCTGGTGCATCACTTGCCGCTGCAATCATTGGATTTGCAATTTTCTGCTTTTCCCTCACACAGCTCATATGGCTGATGATGCTGTCATTTTTCATCCTTGGGAGTGCAGACGGTGTGCAAAATGCCCTGATGGCAAGTTTTATGATGAAAGCCATTCAAAAAGAACAGCGAAACAGTCAAATGCCCGCCTATCTCTTCATCATACAAACATCCGTATGCCTTGGCTTTATAGGAGCCGGTTTTGTCCATGTTCATCACACACAATACACACTCTTTGTCATCGGCATCGCCACAATGATCGCAGGCATATTAGGTTTTATCTTGAACAGTGTCGTGCAAAAAAAGGGACTCAATAACGGTTAGCGGACTATGTCATCTTTCTATCTAACCGCCAAAATCTTTCATCTTCACAGTGCGTTCAATTTCACTGAGTCTACGTTGGAGACAACGGAGAAGCTCGTTACACCATTCATACAGATCGGAATTCCCCCGACAAGTAGTCTTGCTTCCTTAAAACCGTTATAGTTACAGCCACCGTTTACTGGGGTTTCAATTCAATGCTTGCACATTTCCTCTTAACATTCCAGCACTGGGTAAACGTCAAACCTTATACATCGGGGTTTGGAAGCTCTTCCATGTTCATGACTAAAGTGGTACAAATACCCGTGTGTATCTTACGTTAACTTAACAAATTAATTATCCGTAATTGCCATTACAAGACACTTTTCATTTGTTACATAATAGGACACTATTCGATAATTTGTTATCAGTTCTTTAAATAAATTATATTCCCACAATCACCATAATAGAATGCGGGGGGAGGATTGGGTGTGAGTTTACAAAAAGAAATAGACATAATGAACCGTCTTTCGTTTTCTATAAGGGGACAATCGGAAAACTGTTCTCGTTTAATCGCGATGAAGCAACATCTTATGGTTGGTATAAGTCCATTCAACTCAAGGTTTTCAGAAAAATATATCACTGAGCTCATATGTTGGGGTGCAAAGAAATTCAAAGATATTGACGTATTGCTCCCAGATATAGAATCAGCAATGCTCCATATTGGCATCTGGATCAACTAAGGCTAAAGCAGAGAGAAAAACAAAGAAAGAGTTAAATCGTATAAGACGCATATTATACAATATTCATAATTCTTATAATTTAGAAAAACCATTTCGCATTCTTGACTTCTCTCAATATAAGCAGAATGAGAATTATAAAATATAAAAATCAAAAGCTATAGATTTATACAAAACAAACCAAAAATTTAGTGAATTATGCACGAAAATTTCAATCCAAGCGGTTGGGTGTCGGGCAAAAAGCGTGAAATTATCAACTGAAGAAATAAAGGGGTTGGAAACAACAGATATTTCTATTGAATATATTTTCAATGAAGTGCCGTTCTACGTAAACACCCCATGTTTACTTAATAGAGAGAGCTCAGTTTTAGCTTACCATCGTTGAATGGCCAGTAGGAGAGTTGTTGCTCAGCAGCGAATTACCTCTCTGTGTTGATAGGCAGCAAGGCCACGGAATTGTTTCGATATGTACACAAGCTCATGAAAGAATTAGTTTATGATTAAAAATTCAAGGGGGGAAAATGATGCGCCATGTTATTAATTCAACGTTATGGACAAAAATTTTCAAAAAAATCCATACAATACATATCAAATTATACATTCTTCTAACTCTGTTCTTTGGGATGAAAATCTTAAGGCTTATTTTTTTGGCCGATATGAAGATGTCAGCGCAATTTTGAAGGACCTCCGCTTTACAACAGCACCCTTAGCCGTTCGAGCAGAGCCGGTAATGGGCGATCGTGTATTAGCTCAAATGGAAGGACATGAACACCATAGCAAACGTCATGCCGTACTTTCAAAACTTACTGGGAAAATGTTCCGCACTCGCTATGCTTCAATTATTGAAGAAACAATAGACCGGCTTCTTATGCCGCATCTTTCAAAGGGGAAAATAGATATTGTTAATGAATTCGGCAAGGATTATAGCGTGCTTGTTACATTAATGGTTTTAGGCCTACCGATAGATCGCTACAAAGATATATCAATGTGGCACAAGGGAGTTGCGTCTTTTGTCACCAGTCTAAACCAATCAGATGAGGAAAAAATTTTCAGCTTATCGTGCAGCAAAGATATAATTTCTTATCTAACACCTCTTATAGAAGAATGGGACAAAAATTCATCAGAAGATTTAATATCTGTTTTATGTCAGAAAACAAATGATGGCAACAGTATGACAACTTCTGAAATAGTTGCGCTTGTCCTTAACATGTTATTGGCCGCCATAGAGCCTGCCGATAAAACATTAGCTTATCTTTTTTATCATTTACTCACAAACCCAAACGAATTAGAAAAAATCCAAAATGATAGGACGCTTCTTGGCGATGCGATCGCAGAAACATTACGCCTAACTTCCCCCGTTCAGCTTATACCGCGCCAGACCAATCAAGAGATGGAATTCGCAGGAGTCTCACTGCCAGCCAATTCTCTCATTTTTTGCATGATTGGAGCTGCTAATCGTGATCCTGACGTTTTTATAGACCCTAATAATTTTATACCAGACCGTAAACGGGTTGGTAAAACTGGGCCGAATCTTATAAAAGCCTCGAACCATTTAGCCTTTGGAGCAGGCATGCACGTCTGTGTAGGTTCTGCTTTTGCTCTCATGCAGAGTGAGTTGACGGCGAATAGACTCCTCGATAAACTCATTAAGATCAACTTAACCGATGGTTTTATTTTGGAGGAAGAGGGATTGTATACAAGGGGACCATCAGCGCTTCCAATCACATTCATCCCAATATCGCAACCAACAAACGCGTATTAATTCTCAAAGCCTGTAATTTATAGAGCAGGACCAATATTTTAAAGAATATCTGTAGGAAGCATGATCATGCAAAAGGTGGATTCCTATACCAAATCAGAAAGGTATGTCATATATACCGTAATTATTTCCAGCATACTTCCCTTGCTGGATGGAAGCATTGTTAATGTCATCCTTCCAGACCTTGCTTTTTATCTTTCAGTAGAGGAAAATAATATACAATGGGTTGTAACATCCTATTTTCTTGCCACCGTGCCAGGATTGTTGATAGCAGCTTTTGTGCAAGGAAGAATAGGTATCAAAAGAACTTGGTTTCTTGCAAGCTTCATTTTTATGCTTGGATCACTGGGGGTAGGATTAAGCTATAATTTTCCAACCATTACATCTGCCCGTATCGTTCAAGGTTTCGGGACCGGTCTTTTGCTGCCCCTTAGCCAAACCATCATTGCCTTACAATTTGGACAAGAACGAGTGCGCCAAGCCATGGGCACCATAGCCGTACCAACAGTTTTCGCTCCTGCCTTTGGTCCGCTAATAGGCGCCTCACTTGCTCAGTATGTCTCTTGGCGTTTGTTATTTTTTATCAATATTCCGCTCATTTTATTGGCGCTCACCATTGGAGCGAAACACTTAAAGAGCAACGAAACAACAAAAACAAAATTTAACTTATTTGCATTTTTAGCATTTTCCATATCGCTTATTTCGTTTTTTTATCTCACAGAAGCCAGAAATATAAAGAACAACACCTCCGTATATATCTTAGCACTTATAGCTGTGATATCTCTCATATTGTTCACTGTTTCTAATCAGAAAGCAAAAAACAAATTAATCGTCTTTAGCGGATTTCAAAATGCACGCTACACATTACTCATGATCATGGGGCTTGTTGCTTCATTTCTTTTTTATAGCTTCCTCGTTTATTTCCCACTAGCCGTTGCCATGGAACAAGCCCATGAAAATAGCCTTCTCATCATCGGCGCAGTCCTTGCTTTGCAAGGAGTGGGTGCATGGATCGGAAGGAAATTTATTTACCAAAAATGGAAAGAAAAATCTCCCTTTTTCATGATAGGAATTGGTTTGGTGATATCAAGCTTTGGATTATTATGCTTCGGCTATAATATAAGCATGGATGGGCTTGGATTCTTGCTAAGAGGCATAGGGCTTGGCATCACCACCATTGTCTGCCTTTCCGCCCCCATCCAATATGTCAACAGTTTATACGTCAAAGATACAGCAGTTATCACACGCATATTACAGCAAATAGGCGGAGCTTTGGGGGGTGTATTCGCTGGCTTTTTGATCCATTCGCTGACAGAGGAATATCTTTCCCTCAATCAAACATATCTCATATTCTTTATATTCTCTATCGCTGCATTTTTACTGTTTTGCCTCGCACTCTCCTTATCGCATAAAGAAAAGGGCTCCGATTTATGATATGCTTTGTTTGAACGCCTTCTCAATAACATTTTCAATGGCTTATAAGATCATAGAGCAGTTTACTACTTTTCGAGAAACCAACACACTGAGACCTTGACCACAACCTTCGTTATTTTTATGAAAGGACACGAAACCAACAAGCTCCTTAAACTCTAAAATTTGGCCATCTCCAGTAACATGCGGTGTTTATCAACGTCATACTTGCTTTGTGCTCTTAGCACACCTCTCAAAACCCCTTGAAACATGGGATTCTCTGTTGGTATCTTTGCAAGTATCCACGAAATTAAGCACGCATTTCAATGCGGAATAGTCCCATAAACGCGCTAACAGACACCCCTACAGCACCAGCATAGAATATGGCATCCCCGCGCGCCCGCCCCCCCAAAATGCTGACCCTCTTCTGCCACGCATCACGATGTGGAAAATAGCACCGTGCTGCAAACTTGGCGATGTTATTCATCTCATTTAAACCTCCTTGAATCGCCATACTTGCATAACCGCAACAGGTTCAAATGAAGATGAAGCGACAAAAACATCTGGTAAAGCAGCATCTTCTCTCTATTTCATTGTGAACTGTCATAACAAATCTACCCCGCTTTAATAAAAAAGCCTTCTCTCATTGAGGGGAAAATTTTAAAAAATATTGAAAATCATGATGCACGATGACAGACAGCAAACCATCTCTAAAAAGGCTTTTTTTTTACTTTTACAGTGTGCTCTGAGATTTCTCTAACATTTTCCTGCCTTTAAACTTTTGTTTTTCTAGATTTTTCTTATAAGTTTTACAATCAAGAGTAGCTGTTTTAAACACTTTTACGCACATTTTATTGCCTAAAGTCCCTTTTAGACGCAATGACTGTCTATATTTCCATCTACCAAATACGCGAGATTAACAGCGGATGTAATTAAAACAGCCTTTTTATAGAAAACCGTAAGCTTTAACGGAATAAACGAGATTGGTAAACTGATCCCCTACCCACTTGTTCTCTCTACCGGTTATGCGAACAAAGAACCCCATCTGCTCTTTCTGACAAGTAAAGAACTGTGCCAACATTTGGTAATATACCATTGTTGAAATTCTTGTCACAAAGCCTTCCTTTCAGGGATTATGCGCATTGCCTGCTTCCTTCTCTCCAATAAACAATCTACCAATAAAGAATGTTATTGCAGTTACAATAATACAAAATTATACTTCTATTCTCATTCTATATTTTTTGAATTATCACACATTATCCATCCCCCTCACTGCTATAACAATGAAAGGAGAAAAAAATAAAAACACAATATAGTATTTCTTTTTCACAAATCTTATATAAGCCACAAGATTGTTGCGCGACCTTCTATGCAAGATCAGGCAATAAAATCATATTCTAAAAACCACTCCACACACCACTTTTTGATATTATAAAGCCATAAAATGCAATTATCATCTCCGTAAAAAATCTCTCAGAAAAACACTATTCCTCCTGCAATCATTGGACTACTTCCTCCAATGTTTGCGCACCATTATACGCATAACGAGTTAGATGACTTGTTTATTGCATCATTTGCTCCTCCTGAGATTCCAGAAGGTACAAAAATCCAAAAAGTTAAAGCGTGGCTACGTGCAATCAATTCTCAATGCGAAGAACCACTTGAATTCCTTGGTAACCTGCTTAGTGATTTTATGGAAAAAGAATATTATGATCCAGACCCTACCGGATTGAATTCATCGTTATACAAAAAAACTCTACAGTTAAAAGAAGATCAACGTAAAATTTTAGAAACGTTAAAGAAAGATGGATTGGAATATCAGCGTGGAGGGTATATTATCAAAGCAGGTCTCCTCTCTATAAAAGAGCTACAAAAACTTATTGCAGAGAAAAAACTTTCAGCCGTAAAAAACGAAATAAATAGAGCATTAGAAAATATAGAAAAAGATCCAAGGGAGGCGGTTCTATTTGCAGCAAATCTATTGGAAGCCTCTTGCAAAGCTTATCTCGACCACCATTCTATCCCATATGCAGAAAACGCCCGTAGTAATCTGCCTGCTTTATGGGAAGAAGTCGTTAAGAAAGCTAAGATCCATCCCGACGATATGAAGAAAGAAAACTTAAAAAAGCAAGATCTAGATGAAAATGACTTAAAAATGATCACATCCGGTCTGTATCAAGTTGTGCATGGTACTATGAATTTAAGAAACAAGAAAGGTACAGCGCACGGCCGCTCAGAAAAAGATTTCGAACTAATCAATCTCAAACCTCACCATGCGCGCTTAACTTTTAATGCCGCACATTCTCTCTCAATGTATATCTTAGAGCTCATGGATCAGCCGTAATAAAAAAGAGCACTATTCTTACATGCCATAACCATTTTCTCTTTACAGGCTTTTTGCTACCAACATAATGCTTTACCCTTTACAAAACACTCTTTGCAAATAATTGGGGTAACGTTACGATCATAGGCATTTTAGGTTTTGTCTTTTAAGACAAAAGGCTAGCAAAGCCTCCACTCCATGCATGTTTGTCTTTTTTATCGCAAAACAACATCATTTTCATCAAAAGCCTATCATAACATTTTATATTTCGAGCTAAGAGCAAGAGCAAATTTTCTTAAAATCATTTCTTATCTTTAAGACTTAAGAGCGCTTCCCATCCCCCCGACATAACCTTCTCTATAGCTTATAAAACCCAATATTCCTATAGCGGGATAAAATTTAGTGATCACGCACTCTATAACTTCCCCTTCCCCACTGCCAGCTTCCATTCAAACATTAGTACCCATGGCTGAAAAAGCAAAAAGCTAGCCCTTCTTTTTCTCACGCCAGAATGTTGATTTTTCTTAAAGGTTTCCGCCCCTTTAAAAAGATTATGTTGCCATGACGAAGAGTTTGGCTTGCGTTTTTCATTGGAAGCAAGTTTTGTAGCTTTTTTATGATATTAAGATAGAGATAAGCTGGAAGCGTTTTTTTCACCTTCTCGCCATTTTTTATCTATGGATAGAGATGTTCCGTTTTTTCTCAAGCCAAATTGCAGATATAAGACAGTTTTTTTCTGAAAGACGAGGATATCTGAAAATTTTGGAGAGGACTTTGATTATTTTTGGTTATGTTTGTAGGATTTTTGGGGTCTTCTGGAATAAGATCCTGAACGATTAGTTTCAGAAAAGGATTGGGAAGTTTGCATTTTAGAGAGGCAAAACTCAGTTTTCAAATTTCAAACTCCAACAACATGTTTTTTAGCTTATTTTTAAGCATCTAGAATAAAGGTTTATTTTGAAATCCCTCTAGTGATGGACGCGATGATAGTAATAAGATTTTGTCTAAAGCAGTTAGCTTTTTTGTCTTCAATTTTTTTAAAGGATTGAATTGTGCGTTTTTGTCTCACACCATTTGCCACCCATGGGTTTTCTCCCTCCTGACATTGAGCAAAACTCATTGTCCAATCAGGATAAAGTCGCCAGCTACCTAGCCCTCTCGTTGGTCATCTCACAAATGTGTTGCGCATCCCGCTTGGAGCGTTGATAACACTACCTCATCACTTATATGCCCATGAGTTTATAAGCGTTTTGACAAATCAATGGTTCATCGCTCCCATTTCCTTCTAGTACACAGGATTTGTGCGTTATGCAAAATAAGCGTGGTAGGACTACTATAGCTCTTTTTTGGAAGGATTGGTTTTAAGTGTAGGGTGATAGAAATCTCTTACTATTTTTATACACTTTACGAAGAGCTTGATGGGATATTTTTAAAGTCTCGAGATTGAGGTGATGCACAAGTAGTTTCAGAGAAGGATTGGGAAATAGGATTTTAAGATAGAAAGGTGAGTTCAACTTTTTAGTGGTATGTCTATATGAGCCATTGCATTTTTTAGAAAGGGAAGATTTTCAAGTCCCCCCTTCCGTCATAGTTTTATGGGTGTTTATGCGGTTTGTACGTTTTATCCTTCACCCGTAGTGCTCTTGCAACTTCTATAAAGCCGCAAGCCTATACAGCTAAAGGGGGGAAGTTTGAGTGAAGATTTATTCTATAACATTTCCCATTAGGTACATTTTTATATTTTCACGGGCTATCATGAGCGCAGTGTCATGTTCAGAGGACATGTAATTTTTATGGAATTATTAGTTTTGGACCTTTGGTTGCGGGGGCAGGATTTGAACCTGCGGCCTTCAGGTTATGAGCCTGACGAGCTACCGGGCTGCTCCACCCCGCGTCACGAAGGATATAATAAGCTCGATTTTTTGTCGACGCCTTATTATCGCTTTATTATATTGTATTTTTTATTTTTATGTTTTTTAAAAATCTATTGAGAAGTTCATTCTATGCGCTTAGCAGACCTGGCAGCGACTTACTCTCCCGTGCCTTAAGGCAAAGTACCATCAGCGCTGGAGCGTTTCACGGCCGAGTTCGGGATGGGATCGGGTGCGTTCACTCCGCCATAACCACCAAGTCAGCAAAGAGCATAGAATTTTAGAGAAGCTGGAAATTTTTATATTTTATGAATGGATATAGGAAATGGGAACGATCAAGTCGATCGAACGATTAGTATCAGTAAGCTTCATGTGTTACCACACTTCCACACCTGACCTATCAACGTGGTGGTCTACCACGGTTCTCAGGGAATACTCGTTTTCAGGTGGGTTTCCCGCTTAGATGCCTTCAGCGGTTATCCCTTCCGTATATAGCTACCCTGCTATGCGGCTGGCGCCACAACAGGTCCACCAGAGATACGTCCATCCCGGTCCTCTCGTACTAGGGACAGATCCTGTCAATATTCCAACACCCACGGCAGATAGGGACCGAACTGTCTCACGACGTTCTGAACCCAACTCACGTACCGCTTTAAATGGCGAACAGCCATACCCTTGGGACCTGCTCCAGCCCCAGGATGCGATGAGTCGACATCGAGGTGCCAAACAACCCCGTCGATATGGACTCTTGGGGGTCATCAGCCTGTTATCCCCGGCGTACCTTTTATCCGTTGAGCGATGGCCCTTCCACACGGGACCACCGGATCACTATGACCGTCTTTCGACTCTGCTCGACTTGTCAGTCTCACAGTCAGGCAGGCTTATGCCATTGCACTCAACAAACGATTTCCGACCGTTCTGAGCCTACCATCGCGCGCCTCCGTTACTCTTTAGGAGGCGACCGCCCCAGTCAAACTACCCACCATACACGGTCCCGAATCCGGATAACGGACTGCGGTTAGACATCCATATCGGTAAGGGTGGTATTTCAAGGATGACTCCACAAAGGCTAGCGCCCCTGCTTCAAAGTCTACCACCTATCCTACACATACAGACACAAATGCCAGTGTAAAGCTATAGTAAAGGTGCACGGGGTCTTTCCGTCTAACCGCAGGAACCCCGCATCTTCACGGGGAATTCAATTTCACTGAGTCTACGTTGGAGACAGCGGGGAAGTCGTTACGCCATTCGTGCAGGTCGGAACTTACCCGACAAGGAATTTCGCTACCTTAGGACCGTTATAGTTACGGCCGCCGTTTACTGGGGCTTCAATTCAATGCTTGCACATCTCCTCTTAACCTTCCAGCACCGGGCAGGCGTCAGACCCTATACGTCGTCTTGCGACTTCGCAGAGCCCTGTGTTTTTGGTAAACAGTCGCTACCCCCTGGTCTGTGCCACCCTCTAACGGTTGCCCGCTAAAGGGTCACGCTTCTTCCGAAGTTACGCGTGCAATTTGCCGAGTTCCTTCAACGTAGTTCTCTCAAGCGCCTTAGTATTCTCTACCAGTCCACCTGTGTCGGTTTGGGGTACGGTCTATATGTGGGAGCTATTTCCTGGAACTGCTTCACTGCAAGATCAATCCAATAAGACCTTACAATATACGCAATCCGTCACTACCCACAGGTCCACGAATATTAACGTGGTTCCCATCGACTACGCCTTTCGGCCTCGCCTTAGGGGCCGACTCACCCTGCTCAGATTAACTTTAAGCAGGAACCCTTGGACTTTCGGCGAGGGAGTCTCTCACTCCCTTTATCGTTACTCATGTCAGCATTCTCACTTCCGATACCTCCAGGAGCTCTCACGAGTCTCCCTTCACAGGCTTACGGAACGCTCCGCTACCACTTACTCCCTAAGGAGTAAATCCACATCTTCGGTGTATGGCTTTAGCCCCGTTACATTTTCGGCGCAGGGACCCTTATTTAGACCAGTGAGCTGTTACGCTTTCTTTAAATGGTGGCTGCTTCTAAGCCAACATCCTGGTTGTTTTGGGATCCTCACATCCTTTCCCACTTAGCCATAACTTGGGGACCTTAGATGGTGGTCAGGGTTGTTTCCCTCTCCACGACGGACGTTAGCACCCGCCGTGTGTCTGCTAGTTAGTTCTTCCAGGTATTCGGAGTTTGGTTAGGTTTGGTAATCCGGTGAGGACCCCTAGCCCATCCAGTGCTCTACCCCCTGGAGAATTCGACTAACGCTCTACCTAAATAGATTTCGCGGAGAACCAGCTATTTCCGAGTTTGATTGGCCTTTCACCCCTAGCCACAAGTCATCCCAATCTATTGCAACAGATACGGGTTCGGCCCTTCAGTAAGTGTTACCTTACCTTCAGCCTGCTCATGGCTAGATCACTCGGTTTCGGGTCTAATCCAACGAACTGAACGCCCTATTCAGACTCGCTTTCGCTACGCCTACACCTACCGGCTTAAGCTTGCTCGTTAGACTAAGTCGCTGACCCATTATACAAAAGGTACGCCGTCACCCAGAACAAATCTTGGGCTCCGACTGTTTGTAGGCATTCGGTTTCAGGTACTATTTCACTCCCCTTGTCGGGGTACTTTTCACCTTTCCCTCACGGTACTGGTTCGCTATCGGTCATGCACGAGTACTTAGGCTTGGATCGTGGTCGACCCATGTTCAGACAGGATTTCACGTGTCCCGCCCTACTCTAGGACTTAAATCAGATTTACGTATACGGGACTATCACCCACTTTGGTACGACTTTCCAGTCGTTTCTACTTTTCTAGATTCAAGCCACTGGCCTGGTCCGCGTTCGCTCGCCACTACTAACGGAGTCTCGTTTGATGTCCTTTCCTACAGGTACTTAGATGTTTCAGTTCCCTGCGTTTGCTTCTTACACCCTATTTTATTCAGGTGTAGATACCTTTATCTGACGACTAGAAAACTAAACTGTCTTTTTGCAAAAACAGTTTAATTTTTCTAGCCATCAAAGGTGGGTTGCCCCATTCGGAGATCTACGGATCAAAGGTTATTCGCACCTCCCCGTAGCTTATCGCAGCGTATCACGTCCTTCATCGCCTGTGCATGCCAAGGCATCCACCAAATGCCCTTAAGACACTTGATCGTTCTCATTGCCAATATTCATTCACTGTTTGTCCGCATTCTTTGTCTTGTGCAAAACAAAGCGCAAAATAAACACAAATATCAGCAGAAAAGACCAGCTTCTCGAGATATATTCAATGGCGCGGTTAAGCTTCCAATCATAAGCAAGGGCTTTGAGCATTCCCTTGCGACACAATGTCTCTTTTTCTAAATTAAGGTTTCCTCTTCAGAGAAAGGCTTTTCTTTTAAGATCTTTTTTAAAGATCTGTTTTCAAAAACCTTTTTTTGACAACAAGCATTTTCCCAAGAAAGTATTTTTCTTAACAAAAATTTTGCACCTCAGAAGAAACCTTTAAAAAGGAACATGTCTGAATATATCTTCTCTTCACAATTTCAATAGAACAAGCAAAAGATCTCTAGACCTTTTACAAAGACTGTTCTCACAACAATGATGATGACCAAATGGTGGAGCCGGACGGGATCGAACCGACGACCCCCTGCTTGCAAAGCAGGTGCTCTCCCAGCTGAGCTACGGCCCCTAAAACAGGATACAAAGATTCCAAACCGTTAAAAGAGACAATGCAAATTTGTAAATAGTAAATTTGTAATAAAACCTGCATGACTTTGCGCTTGAGCCCCATTAACTCTGAAGTGCTTAACCGAAATGAAGAAGCACCACATTTTTTATAAATCCATGAGAGAGCTTTTCTATAAAAGTGGTATAAACACTTCGTAACGGGATAGAGTAATTGGTGGGCCTGGGAGGACTTGAACCTCCGACCTCACGCTTATCAAGCGCGCGCTCTAACCAACTGAGCTACAAGCCCTCCGGGATAAACCGGAAAACCTTCCCCGGCATCATTTCATAAGCATCATCCGATAAAAACAGGTCATTTTATAAAAACAGCAGTGTTTTTTTCTGAAATCCTCAATTAAGGCTTGCTTTTTTGTAGATCGCCAGAAGGC